>JAYVFX010000182.1:0-5505 GCA_043772795.1 Deltaproteobacteria bacterium | reverse complement strand
ACGTTGACGGTTGAGCCACTGGAACGTCTGGCCGTTACGGCAGCCGGGCGCTTTGATGTTACTTCTCTGGAAATTAACGACCGACTCGCTGGTCGAGCGGATGTTGGCGAAGAAACAAGAGATACCGATGCGAGTGGGAGTCACCGTTTTAAGCGCTTTAATCCTGCCATTGGCGCGACGTATGCACTCACCAACAATCTTAGTCTCTACGCCAGTTACAGCCAGAGCTATCGTGCGCCGACTGCGGTTGAACTTACCTGTGCTAATCCCGACGCGCCATGCCCAGTGCCGACCGCGATCGTCGACGATCCGGCACTCAAGCCTGTCAAAGGCAAAACCTGGGAAACGGGGATGCGTTGGTCGCCTTTGCCGAACCTACGCACAACACTCGCTTTCTTTCGTACTGATCTTGAAGATGACATTCTGTTTCGCAATGAACCCCGAAGTCAGCTCCGTGGCGTGTTTCAGAACATTGGCGCAACCCGCCGACAAGGAATCGAGTTGTTATTACAGGGGGTATGGGGACACGCGCAGTGGCACGCCAACTACACGTTGACAGATGCGACGTTTGAAGATGACATAAACTTGTTTACGTTCGCGAGTGAGGACCGACTTGCACGGGTAAAAAAAGGCGACCGCTTACCACTCGTTCCAATTCACCGCATCACCGGAGGTGTAGAAGTCTTGTTGACCCCGGCTCTTCGTCTCAGCTTCGGTGGAATCTATGTTGGATCGCAACACCTGCGGGGAGATGAAGACAATAGACGGAGGAGATTGTCTCCGTATTTCGTGGCGAATACGCAAATTACGTATAGTGCACAATTCTTCGACATATTCTTTCGGCTCGACAACATGTTCGACTCGAATTACGAAACCTACGGAGCTTTTGCTGAAAATAGACGCGATGGAACTGGACTAGAACGATTTCTTGGTCCCGGCACGCCGCTCGGGGCGTTTGCCGGCGTACGGATGAAGTTTTGAGCCAGTCGTCTAAACCAACCCCATCCGCTGGAGCCGTGTCAGGTGCATCTGAATGATTGTCATGGGAAACTCGGCGATCATTTCTTCTAAGGGATCGGCTGGTGTTTGGCCAGTAACAAAACCTGCGTAGTGTTGGACCAACTGCTCCTGCATGGTCAGCAGCCGCTCGCGTGACGACGGTTGCTGCAGCAGATATTCCATGATTTTGCGCTCGCCGTATTCGACGTGACTTTTTTCATCATGAATCACGCGCTGTAGTCCACGACGAATCGGCAGGTCACTCATCGCGTCATGGTAGAAATAGATCAGTACCAAAGCAAGGCCTTCGCCAACGACCATTGATTCAAAGAGCATCTCTTCCCAGGTGTGACTGACGACACCGTGCAACTCATCCATGTCACTCACCAAAGCTGCGGAAGGATCTGCTCCGTAGCGCTGTAAAAGACGACGAAAGATTCCCGCATGGCGGGTCTCGTCACGGGTTTGCTTGACGATCTCCCACATCCCTTCCATATCTGGCGCTTTGGTGACCCACTGACCGATTTTGACCGCGCCTACCTCACCATAAAACAAATGGCTGAGCGCGCGAAGAACCACCTCGCGATCATTCGCAATCGAGAACCGGGGCGCCCCGCGATACAACGTCATCTCTTCCCGAGTCAGCAACATGAACCACCTCCCCTTTCGCGGGTATTTCGAGGAACATTAACGGTCTCGCTCTTTCGCGTACACTTCATACCGTACCTTACGGAGCAGCGCCACTAATCGGTGAGGTTCACTCAATGTTGTAGATTGTCGAGACCAAAACGTGGCAATGCCATCTAGTCCTCCGAGCGCGGCAAGTCCAAGGCGACCGACTTCATGGGTAACCTCTCCAAGGGCCCAAGCAACTGCTTGTTCTGCACGATTACGTTCTAATGCCTTCGTCACGCTGAGATGGTGATGGTGCGCAGCGATCGCAGCGTCGAGTTTATCGAGGTTAAGATTGGTCGTCGCACTGACAGCGAGTACTGGCCGTGACCACGACTGTTGCTCTAGCGACAGTGCGGCTTTGACATCGGCCATGGCTTTGCGTGCTAACGCCTCGTCATCAGCTTTGTTGATCGCCAGGATATCGGGAATCTCCATCACGCCAGCTTTGATGAACTGCAACACGTCGCCTGAAAACGGTTGAATCACCATGACCACTGTATCAGCGATGTGAGCAATATCAGTTTCACTCTGTCCGACCCCCACAGTCTCAATCAGCAACACATCGCAGAGGTGACGCAGGAGAAACACTGCGGAGAACGCTTCGCGACTTAACCCGCCAAGCCGGTCACGCGCAGCGAAACTACGAATATACACTGGTGCTCCAGCTGGAACCTGCATACGCCCACGATCACCGAGTAAGGCACCACCAGACACTTTACTGGAGGGATCGACCGCGACGACGGCGAGACGTTTCCCTTGCGTAACTGCCTGTTTGATCAGTCGTGAGATCAGCGAACTTTTGCCGACTCCCGGTGGACCAGTGATACCAACAACATGTGCTGGTGCTGGAGATGAGGTAAGTTCGTCAAGCAACGCCAGTGCTTGTTCCTGCCGCGTAGGCCGTCGATCTTCTAGCAGATTTAACGCTGCGGCAATGGCGGTACGATCGAAGCGGAGGAGGCGAGGGATGTCGATGTGTGGGTGCTTAGTACTCACGAGAACGGAGGGTATATCCCCTGTCCTGAGAGTCTAGGTCCCCTCTCCCCTTGCGGGCTTAGCTTTACCCACATCTTTATCACTTACGCCAAGTATGGGGACAGAAAGAGCTTTTGGGAGGGGCACTCAAGGGAAAAGAAAGCCCCCTTATCCGCCGCTCATGAAAATTCGCCGGGTTTTTCGCGCTTCTCAAGAGTGCCTCCTTCTAAGTGACCTAAATGTGGGTAAAGGTTAGCTTTGCGGGAGAGGGACAGGGTGAGGGAACCATCTGCTATCTTACCTTATGCGTGCGCCGCCTCCGCAACATCCACCATATCCGAGAGAATCTTCATCATTTCAAAATCTTTCGGTGTGTACACGCGGGCCACGCCAGCTTTGCGCAACACTGCCGCATCATCCTCGGGAATAATGCCGCCAACGACAACCGGAACCTCCCCCAGCCCTTCAGCTTTGAGTCCACTGATGATCTCGGGTACGAGACGCAGGTGTGAACCGGAGAGAATGCTCAAGCCAATCAGATGTACACCTTCGTCACGTGCACTATTCACGATCTGTTCTGGCGTGAGGCGAATTCCTTCATAGACCACTTCCATCCCCGCATCGCGGCACCACACAGCAATCTGCTCAGCGCCATTGGAGTGGCCATCAAGTCCTGGTTTGCCGATCAGCACTTTGAGTGGTCTTCCCAGCGCATCGGCTGATTTGCGCACCCGAGCGCGTAGCGTTTCTAATCGTTCGCTTCCATGTCCATTTGCAGTTCGCGTAACAACCGCTCCACCGATGCCGGTGGGCGCGCGGAACTCACCAAATGTCGCACGTAAAGTCTGTGACCATTCACCAGTCGTGACTCCAGCATGTGCACAACGAATGGAGAGCGGCATGATGTTGTCGCCGTTGACAGCCGTATCGCGTAAGGCAGTCAATGCTGCCGTGACCTCAACTTGGTTGCGTGATGCACGAAACGCATGCAGACGAGCAAGTTGGTCACGTTCTGCGCCTTCATCCACTTTCAGAATGGCTGAGGAATCTCCAGTGTAGAGTGGAGAGGACGCAGTTTCAGTGAATTTGTTTACACCAACAACGGTTTGCTCTCCGGCATTGATGCGTTGCAGGCGTTCAGTGTGGCTGGCAACCAGTTGTTCTTTGACGTAGTCGAGAGCAGAAATAACGCCACCGAACTCCTGCACGCGCTCGACTTCAGCCCAGGCTGCGCATTTAATCTCGTTGGTCTTGGCTTCGATGACTTTACTGCCCTCGAAAATATCTTCGTATTCGAGCACGTCCGTCTCGTACGCCAAAATTTGTTGAATACGTAAACTCCATTGCTGATCCCACGGTCGAGGGAGGCCCAGCGCTTCATTCCAGGTGGGAAGTTGTAGTGCGCGGCAACGTGCATCTTTACTGAGTGTCACTCCTAGTGCTTCTAATACAATACGCGGGACGTTATTTTCTGGCTGTGCTTCGGTCAAACCAAGGGAATTGACCTGTACACCGTAACGGAAGCGACGGAGTTTGGGGTCAGTTACGCCGTAACGATCGCGCGTCAGCTCATCCCACAGTTGTCCAAACGCCCGTAGTTTGCAGATTTCTTCAATGAAACGCAGACCGGCATTGACGAAGAAACTAATACGTCCAACAGCTTCGGCAAATTCTGCCGCGCTCAATTTTTCGGAAGCACGCACAGTATCGAGGACTGCAATCGCCGTGCAGAGGGTATAGGCGATTTCTTGGATTGGTGTGGCTCCAGCTTCTTGCAGATGGTAGGAGCACACGTTGATCGGGTTCCACTTGGGAACGTTGGCGACGGTGTAGGTAATCGTATCGTTTATCAGACGCAAACTTGGCACGGGTGGAAAGATGTGGGTGCCGCGTGACAGGTATTCTTTGACGATGTCGTTCTGGGTTGTGCCTTGTAACGCTTTCGCGTCCACACCCTGACGTTCCGCCGCGGCGATATAGAGAGCTAGCAACCATGCTGCGGTGCCGTTGATAGTCATCGACGTGTTCATTTTATCTAACGGAATACCAGCAAAGAGCGTTTCCATATCGCCAATATGACCCACCGGCACGCCAACTTTGCCGACCTCACCTCGTGCGAGTTCGTGGTCACTGTCGTAACCGGTTTGTGTTGGTAGATCGAATGCCACAGACAAACCCGTCTGTCCTTTGCTCAAGTTGAGGCGATACAACTCATTACTCGCCTTAGCGGTGGAATGACCGGAATAGGTGCGCATGACCCAGGGGTTGTCTTTTTTCATCTTTCGTTCCTCGCTGAGAACGGAAATTCTATCGCCGTGAAATCAGTTGCAGCAACACTCCGTGTGTATGTTTCGGGCTGACAAACACCAACTCGCTGCCGTCAGAAGCTTTGGCGACGTTAGCTTTGATGCCTTTCTCGCCTAAAGCGGCAATAGCTCCAGACAGATGATCGACATCGAGAGACAGCAAATACATTCCCTCTCCGTTTTTGGTGAGGAACTGGGCAATCGGACTCTTGTCACCAAGTGGAGACACCATCTCTATTTTTGCATCGCTAATTGGCAAGAACGTGTTGCGAATGCCAAGTGCAGGAACTTCACCCGCTGGCTCGCGCGAGAGACCGAAGTTCTTTTGATATGTCGCGACTGCAGCTTCAAGATCTTTCACAGCAATGACTACATGATCGAGACGCTTTGTGGTAAAGCGACGGTTACGCGCTTCACCCAGCAGAGAAGAGTGCTCACTATGGTCGACCGGCTGCGCGTACTCAATGAGCGCACCACAACAGGCTTGCGGATGAAGAAACGCAATGATTCCCGCTAGGCCAGGACGTGGTTTCTGGTCAATCACTCTGAT
>JAYVFX010000181.1:0-4791 GCA_043772795.1 Deltaproteobacteria bacterium | reverse complement strand
GACATTATCCAACGCACCTTTTGTGATGAGAATACGTCTCCCCTCGTTCACCACGAGAATACTTAAGCGCTTGCGGATAAAGTCATAGGGTGCCTCGCCTAGCTTCTGGTAGCTCGTCAGGTCAAATTTCCGATAGGCGCGGATCGCCTCATCGATTGGGTTGACAAAGCCGGTTTCGTAAAACGCATTAAGATAGGCATACAATAACACCTTGTCGCTGGCACCGCCGTCAATATCTAGCGCGGAGTGGAGATGCACGACCCCTGCGGTCAGCGTGCCGGTTTTATCGGAGCAGAGGACATTCATACTGCCGAAGTTTTCGATAGCCGCGAGCCGTTTGACGATGACCTTGGCCAGGGCCATACGACGAGCGCCGTGCGCCAGGTTGATGCTGATAATCGCCGGCAACAGTTGCGGGGTCAGCCCCACCGCGAGGGCGAGGGAAAACAAAAAAGATTCCAACACCGGGCGCGCCAGATAGACATTGATCGCGAAGATCGCCAGCACCAGCACAAGCGTCACTTCCATCAAGAAGTAACCGAAGTGTCTGACGCCGCGTTCAAATTCGGTCTCTGGTGGCCTGAGTTTGAGCCGTGCGGACACTTTGCCGAATTCGGTCTCCATCCCCGTGCGGGCAATGATCCCCCGTGCCGTCCCGCTGACAACGTGAGTACCCATCCACAGTGTATTGTGCCGTTGACTCAGTGGTGTTTCGGGCGGCAGCACACCGGGGGTCTTTTCGACCGGATAGGTCTCGCCCGTCAACGACGCTTCGTCCACAAACAAATCAGTGGATTCTTGCAACAGACAATCTCCGGGAACCACATTTCCCGCGGCGAGAACCACCATATCGCCGGGGACAATCTCTTCGACCGGGATCTCTTTTGTCGCGCCATCCCGGAGGACGGTCGCCTTGACCTGAACGAGCGCAAGTAGCTTCTCGACCGCATCCGCTGCTCCCTGTTCCTGCCAGAAACTGAGTACCCCACTGACAACGACAATCACCATGATAATGAATGCGTCGGCTTGATCGTGGAGAAAAAACGACAATCCCGCGGCAAACAGCAAGATGATGATAATGGGACTCTTGAACTGCGCCAGCAAGAGCGTCAGGGTGTCTGTACGCTTGGCGGGCTTCAGGAGATTGGCGCGCGCGCGGGCAAGGCGGCGCTGAGCCTCCTGACTGGTTAAGCCCTGAGGGGAGCCTTGCAGGCGTTGTAGGAGATCGCTCGCGGAAACATTCCAGAATGCCGAGAGGGGCTGGCTCATACTCATTAGAAACCTCGCTAGTTCATGGATCGCCGAGCAGTCGCAGGTAAACAGTAGCAGTAGGATCTGTAATCTTGAGTCATGCTCTTGTCCTCCAAATCTTCTTCCTGTAGCCCATCTCTCCATGGTTGAACAGACAGGCGAGATTTTGTCTGCAACGCGCACAACGTTTTATTAATGCCTCTCTCCACCCTTGCACGAGAACTGAGAAGAGCACACGGTCGGCTTCTGTATTTATTTGACAAAAGAAAATTCGGGCTTGAATTCTTTCTTGTACAAAGATTCAGCACAACCGAACGAGCCGCAAACACTACGCATGCTGTGGGGACATCTTTCCTCTTTTTTCCCCTGATTGTCGCAGGATTCCAACATTTGTAGCAGGAATCTCACAGACGGCACGGGCCGCAGACATTATCTTTCCAATCAATAAATAGAAAAAGGTCCCGTAAGTCTCTATGGCTTCCCTGCGTCGGTGAGCTTGGTCGAGACACTGCGGAGAGACACAAGGAAAAAATATGGAAAAAAACGACCATCCCCACGTCTTCCCTCCCTTAATCACCCCCACAGCTCTGTTAGATCTCAGACCGTCAACGCTGTGTGTTGCTATTGGTAACGGAGGGAGCGCTGAGAGACGACCACATTATGTGGCGAAAAACCCATTTGGCGTGAGATCCGACAGAGTACATAGGAGATACATGATGGTGGCAGGTTTGTTACGTTCGTTCTTGTTTGTTGCATTTGTCCTTGGCCTTGCTCCTCTACAACTGGCGCGGGCTCAAGCCCAAGCTTTTCTTGAGAACCCACAACCCAATTCGTTCCTCAGTGGCATTGGCGTGATCTCCGGCTGGGTGTGTGACGCCCAGCGGATCGACATCGAATTCGACGGCGTCCGTTACCAGGCCGCTTATGGCACGAGCCGCGAAGACACCCGCTCAGTATGTAGGGATGATAACAATGGGTTTGGTTTCCTGTTCAACTGGAATCTGCTCGGCAACGGCGCCCACACGGTGAAAGCCTTCGCTGACAATCAGGAGTTCGCCAATGCCACGGTGACCGTCACCACGCTCGGAGAGGAATTTCTCACTGGCGCGAGCGGTGAGTTTACGCTGAGCAATTTCCCCCAGGCGGACAAGAACGTGACCCTGCTCTGGCAGCAGAGTCTGCAGAATTTTGTGCTCAAAAGCGCTACTGGTAGTAGTGGTGGGAACAGCGGCGTCGCTCCTCACATTCTGGAAAATCCGCAACCAGGATCATTCCAGAGCGGCATTAGCGTGATCTCCGGCTGGGTGTGTGACGCCCAGCGGATCGACATCGAATTCGACGGTGTCCGTTACCAGGCCGCTTATGGCACGAGCCGCGAAGACACCCGCTCAGTATGTGGGGATGATAACAATGGGTTTGGTTTTCTGCTCAACTGGAATCTGCTCGGCAACGGCGCCCATACGGTGAAAGCCTTCGCTGACAACCAGGAGTTCGCCAATGCCACGGTGACCGTCACCACGCTCGGAGAGGAATTTCTTAGAGGGGCGACCAAAAACGAGCGACTGACCAACTTCCCGCATCCTGAGGCGGATATCATTGTGGTATGGCAACAGAGTCTGCAAAATTTCGTCATCGCTAGAGTGGACACCCTTGGCCCTCACATCAACGCCATGGATGCCGCGGGCGATAGTATCACGAAAGGGTTCAATGCTGAGAGTAAAGCACTCTGCGGCAACGATGATCAAACGACCTCCAGCTGGTCCACGAGCGATACCCATGGTGCGGACCTGTGCGGCTGGGGCAGTGAAGGCGTCTTCAGCCAGGCCGAACGGCTGGAATGCCGGAGAGGGACGAATCTCATCATTGCCGATCCGGACGATGCCGAATCCAGCGCGCAAATGCTCAAGGACTTTGTCGCGCAGGCCACCAAGATCAAAACCTTCCTCAACGTGCAGCCCGGTCCTCGGTATGTGACGGTGTGGCTGGGGCATAATGATGTCTGTGCTGGAACCCTTGACAAGACGCGCTTAGCCTGTCCCCGAGAAAGTGACCAAGATCCCAATAATTACTGCCGCACGACACCGGCGGCGTTTGAGCGTGAATTCCGTAAAGGGCTCGATCTCCTCATCACGGTTCCCGAGCTGAAAGTAGGGGTCGCTTCGCTGGTCCGCGTGTCCCAACTCTGTAATCACGAGAAGGAGGACTCCTGCGTCTTGGACCTGGGGCCCCTGCCGAACCTGTCGTGTGGCGATCTGTGGAATACTATCTCGGACGGCGGCAAACCCTTCGGCCTTGGCCACGGTATTTGTGGCTCCCTGACGAAGGACTGTTCTGACCAACGCATTACCGACGCCTATGAAACCGCCAAGGCTTACCATGATATTCTGGAGAACGTCACTGCTGAATACGCCAACATTGCCGTAGGAGCGCCTTCGCCAACGGTCACTATCGGTGGGCAAACGGTGGGCGGAGTGCTCAAGGCGGAGAACGTGTCACTCGCTTTCAGTAACGCCCCCTGGCTCTACAAGTTTCAGTATAAGCAAATCTCTTGCTGCGATTGTTTCCACCCGTCGCGCAAAGGGCAGGATGCAATCGCTCGCATCCTCTTTGATGGAGTGACCTGCAGCTCCTCCGATGTGTGTTGCGGAGACAGCGAAGACACGTTGACGCAGGCGTTGTGTACCACGGAGGATACCAGTGGCGCCTTCGTTCCGGGACTCTTTTAAGCGTGGCAGTGCTCCCTGACGAGAGCGATACGCATCGGGTGCAGCCGCGCACCAGAAACAACACCGGGACAATCGGGAGCGGCGCCCTGAGTAACCAGAGGAAATTGAGATGACATATGCTCGTCAGTTGTTTGTCGTGTTTGGCATCGGAGGAGTACTGCTTTCGTTGCTGTTGCCGGGTTGTACTCGATCGATCGGCCGGAAGGAGACTCCTCGGCCGCCCGTGGTGATGCCCCAGGCGAAAGAGGAAGCGCCTAAGCCTGAGGGGCCGAAGATGGAACAAGTTGGAGAAGCCTCCTGGTACGGGCCAGCCCATCAGGGAAAAGAGACCGCTAGTGGAGAAACCTTCGATCAGAATAAGCTGACCGCGGCACATCCGACGTTGCCCATGGGCACCAAGGCTGTGGTCACCAACCTGAAGACCGGAAAATCAGTGGCGGTTACGATCAACGACCGTGGTCCCTTTGTGAAGGGGCGGAAGATTGATCTGTCGCGCGCCGCCGCCCAAAAGATCGGGATGGTGGGGAAAGGAGTGACGAAGGTCAAGATTGAGGCGCGGCCCCACCGGAAACCGGCTAAAAAGGTGGCGCGGCGGAGGACGAAGAACCCTGTGACACCGGTCACAGCGCGCACGGACCTGCCGACGCTATCCCCGCAGTAATCC
This sequence comes from Deltaproteobacteria bacterium, assembly GCA_043772795.1. Taxonomy (GTDB): domain Bacteria; phylum Desulfobacterota; class Binatia; order Bin18; family Bin18; genus VGTJ01. The sequence continues at coordinate 150 of JAYVFX010000181.1, read as the reverse complement.
TTTGGTAAGAGAGACGACAGTACGCAAGGCAAGTGGTAAGGCACTCCGCATTGCGCAGAGCTGATGGACATACTGGCGAAGAGCGAGTTGTATGCCCTGCCCCCTCAGCAGAAGTCGTCAGAGGGTAATGTGATGATTGAAGAAGAAGAG
>JAYVFX010000180.1:0-2005 GCA_043772795.1 Deltaproteobacteria bacterium | reverse complement strand
CACTGGTACACTTCACCGTCATGGACTCTACCCTGACAGGCTAACACCACGGTTCACGGTGACATGAAACAGAACGGTTATTGGCTTACGAGGCCTAAGGTGGCGAATCGGGTAGACCGTACCATTGTAACTATTTGTCATTCCGGCTTTGAGTCCATCGACCTGCGGTAACACCGCATTTAAACTCAGATACCCTACCATGTGATCGAAGGAACGATTCTCCATCATCAATACGACGATGTGCTCAATCTTCTGGAGATTGGCTTCCGTTCCATCCATGGTCACGTTTACGCGCGCTACCGCCAGCTTTGTGCGACCGCTCTTCGGCTGCAGCCCTCTCCCTACTTGCTTCGCTGTCACTCGGCGTTTCATCGCCGTAGTCTTGCTGGTCTTCGTTGCTTGAGAGGCTACGTTTTGACCCGCCGGTTCGGTCTTAGTCGTTCTTTGAGCCACAGTTTGTTACTCCTTTGTCCTCACTTGCCAAAACGAGTCTGCTTACACTACAGCGGTTTTCAGATGAATGAAGAATCCGCTCCCTTACGGTCGCGGTACGGTACCGCGCGCGTCAGCAAGCGGCTCTCTCCGTTCAAGTGAAAAGCGCTGTAAAGAACGCGCGGAAACCACCTGTCGTGAACCAGGCGAATTCTGCCGCTCCTCAGTTTCACACTGCCCTATCGTGTGGACAGACGGTTTACCTTTCTCGTGCGCTGTGTAGGCAACGAGGGGTCTACGACCGTGCAGAAGGTGTCTTTCGTCGAGGTTCCACGGTGCTGACTGTCCAATGAGACATCAGCAACGTATAACCGGTTACAATGCCTGTACATCGGACAGATTTCCCGACCAATTGTTCTAGCTCTGCGTCATGGAAGGGGTTCCCGCCTTGGCGACGTAACACATAGCGAGCATCTTCGGTCTCTATATAGCTGAGAGGTGGTCATAAATCAGGCGGCACGCAGCAACGCTTTGATGCCCACCCCGACGGGTTGATGGTGGAGATGTTGATGGAGCAACACGATTTGGTAGAGCAACACGGCTCCAAGGGCCAAGAGTTGGCAGCGACGCAAGCCCTTGACGGGCAGTTGCCCCCCCCACTCAAAGAGGTTTTTGAATAAACCGTTGAAAGGTTCGATTGCTTGGGAGCGCAGTTTGTGAAAGAGGCGGCGGACTTCGACGCCTCCATCCGTATGGGGATACGCCCCGCGGCGCGTGGCCACCAATTCCCGGTTGTGACGCCCACACTCGGCGCGCAGATCTGGGGTGTTGTAATGTTGAGCCCCCAAGACATAGCGGACCTCGGCGGGCAGTGGGGTACACAACAAGGGGGCGCCCTCACTGTCCGCGACCGTGGCTACGGGGAACTCCGCGGCCAAAGGAATGCGGAGAGGACCGAGGGACACCGCCAAGTGCAACTTCCAGCCGTACCACCAGCCAGGCCCGCCCGACTTGCTCCAAGGGGCTTCGGTAGCAATGGCGGAGTGCGGGACCACGCCCGCCTCCCGATCTTTCTTATGCCAGACGCCGCCGTGGGCGCGGGCCATCGTCCTCTCACAGGCGGTGCCGTGCCCTTGCTGCGCCCAGGGCGTGAGGAGCGTCACCAAGTGGCGCCCGAGCCGCCCAAGGAGGCCGGGCAAGGGCGGGGGCACCGCGGTCAAGCGCCGTTCCCCAGTCCGGCGGGTGGGGAACGGACCGTGTGCGGTCAGCAGCGGACGCAGGTGGGCCACACCCGGATCGTCTTGGTGCAAAAAGGCCAGCAGGGCCCACGCGGTAGACAAGCGCCGCATGATCATGACCACCAAAGCTTTAACCAGCAGCTGATCGGAGTAGGTTTGTGGGCGGCCCCGCTTACGCTGCACAGGGGGCGGAGGAAACGGCACGGCCTCGACCAAGTGCACCAAGCTGACAAGAAGGCTGTCCCCGCTTATCATTGGCAGTACCTCCTCGGCTGTGAGTTGCGTACTGACAGGTTGGGGAGGCGCACGCGTGCTGGCAAGTCCGGCACGCGCTC
>JAYVFX010000179.1:0-3847 GCA_043772795.1 Deltaproteobacteria bacterium | reverse complement strand
CAATACTGTTCGGCACAAATTTTGGCTCTGAGCAAAATGGCCTTCTTAATCCCCTCTCCCTTGATGGGAGAGGGTGAGGGAGAGGGTGCCAAATACGTGCTGAACGAGTGAGGCTAAGTGTCCCCTCATCCTGACCTTCTCCCGCAAGGGGAGAAGGAACCCAGTGTCGCATTTGCATAACGAGTGCCGAACACTATTGGGGGGAAGGTTAGGAAGGGGGTAGCGGCGGAAGTAACCAAGATTGTCGTGCGCCTTCGACCCCCATCCTGGCCTTCCCCCTCGACAGGGGGAAGGTACGCTGAGTTGAGATCCACATCTTATTGTGACGTTCTTATAGTTTCCCCCCCAAGGAGAATCCGTATGCTGCCCGACCGTCATCACATCGAGAGTTTCCTCTATCGTGAAGCGCGGCTGATGGACTCGCATGCCTACGACGAATGGTTTGCGTTGTGGGCGGATGACGCATTGTACTGGATACCGTCCAACGATGATGACTTCGATCCCCAACGGCATGTATCAATCGTCTACGAGAACAAGGCACGGATTGAGGACCGTATTTTTCGACTCAAGAGTGGTGCAGCCTATGCGCAGGACCCGAAGTCGCGTGTCAGTCGCGTGATCGCCAACGTTGAGATCGAAGCAGGGGAGAACGGCGAGGTGACGGTCTACTCGACGTTTAATTTGACAGCGTTGCGGCGCAGCAAAATGGATACGTTTGCTGGCCGCACGACCCATAAATTGCGGCCAGATGGCGATAGTTTCAAGATCGTGTACAAAAAAGTGATTCTCATCAATAATGATGAGGTCATCAACAATATGACGTTTCTTGTGTAGGTTTCCTCTTAAATAATGACCTTGGTTACCCCGATCATGGTATCTCGCGTCACCAATTTTGCGAGTTCCTCCTCGCTCAAGTTCTCGGTTCCTGACGGGCGTTCTGGTAGCACCATATAACGTATCTCCGCGCTACTGTCCCACACCCGAGTTTCTACCGACTCGTCGAGATTGGTACCGAACTCACGCAGGACGCTGCGGGGATCGATCACAATTCGTGATCGATAGGGGGCACTCTTGAACCACGTTGGCGGAAGCCCCAACACTGGCCATGGATAACACGAACACAAAGTACAGGTCACAACATTGTGGACCTTGGGCGTATTCTCAACCACGACCATGTGTTCACCTTGCAGGCCGCTGAACCCCAGTTCTCCGATCGCAGCGGTTGCGTTGGTCAGCAGGCGTTTTTTATAGGCAGGGTCGACCCATGCGCGGGCAACGACTTTTGCACCGTTCATCGGTCCCAAGTCGCGTTCATACGTTTCGGCCATTTTGTCGAGGGTTGCTGGGTTTACCAACCCTTTGGCGACGAGTAAGGCTTCTATCTTCCGTACGCGTTCTTCCAACACCTGGGTTTGTTGGGGTGTATGCTGTTTGAGCGTCCGAGGGTCAGGGCCAGCGTTGTGGTGATCGTGGTCGTCGTGGTGCGTGTTCATAAAAACCTCAGAAGAAAGTAGTCAGTAGCCAGTAGTCAGTAGTCAGCATGTTAGGAACGTCGTAACTTGCGCTTCGCTGGTTTCGTTTTTGCTTTAACGACAGTTTGTTTTGCAGTAGCTGTTTTCTTCTTTGCAGCTGCGGCTTTGCGAACCGCCGTCGGTTTCTTTGTTGATGCGATCTTTGCCTTCTGTGTCACGGTGGGTTTGTTAGTAGCAGGTTGTGATGTCTCAACCGAAGTCAGGTAATCTTCCCACAGGTCAATGTAGAGATGATCGCGGCGAGCGGCATCAGGTCCCCACAACTCGCGAGCATCAAACCGGACACAGTACAGTGGTTGTGGTTGTTCTCCTCGGCCGTGCGCATTGGTATCCGGATACACAAACGTACCGTGTACGAGATGGATGGTTCCCTGCCTTCCACGAACATAACGGGGGAGGCGCGTATGGCCAGAGGGATTGAGGTTCTTGGTAAGAATACGATCGCCTATTTTGAAGCGTGGTTTCAAGCGCCCTTTGTCTCGACTCGCTGGCGCTCCACCGTTGACAACTACCGGAACCGCTTCAGGTGGGAGAGGTGATTGATCACTTACCGCTGTGGTCGATGCACGACCACTAGCGATCTCTTCTTGCGTGAGCACGCCTTTTTCAAGTGCAAGCGCTTCTAATGCGGCGAGCCAATGTTCATAGTATGAAGATTCTAAGTAATGCGCTGGGTCCATACGCTCGATGGCATGACGAAACGCATCCAGTGTATCTAGCCGCCCCATGCCAAGCATGGTCATAGCGAACACTCGTCGCTCCCACGGCGCGTGGAACAGGGGCTCGGTTTTCTCGCGAACCACAGGCCCAAAACAGGTCAGGCCCCCCATGTCGTGAATACCATTCATGCTATTTCTCCTCTCAGCGAGACCGGAGGCGAGCCTACTACCGGGGCCGGGCGAGATCAAGTTTTTTCATACCGACACTCACGATGGTCGTCCGGTCACTTCGTCGGTTTTGGTAAGCGAAATTGTCGGAGAAGCAGATTCGGTCAGAATAGCGTCAGGATGCTTCGGCAAAATCTTTGAGCCGTGGTGATGTGCATAGACCCAGGTAAACTCGGCACCGATGAGACACACCTGCGCCGAATAGTAGACCCACAACAAGATCGCGATCAAAGAGCCGGCTGCGCCGTAGGCTGACATCACGCTACTATGAACGAGATACCAGCCAATGAGCCATCTCCCCAAAGTAAAGAGAGCTGATGTCACGATGGCACCTACCCACGCATCGCGCCAGGCAATGCGGACCGCAGGCACCACTTTGTAAATCACTGCGACGAGAGAGGTGAGCAATACGAAAGAAACGACCAGATCAACCCACTGCCAGAAAGGGATACTGCTCCGTATGAATCCCGAAACTGACTGACTCACCGCAGTCGAAACTGTACTCGCAACGAGAGAGAGAAGCAGAAAGAAACCAAGGCCAATGACCATGAGTAAACAAAATACTTGGTCTTTCAACCAGCCCAGCAATCGGTTTCTCGATGCGGGTTTCGCTTGCCAGATAGTGTTGAGAGTGTTTTGTAACTCGCCCATTACTCCGAGCGCGCCGAGCAGGAGTGTGAGAATCCCAACCAGAGTGGGGACTCTTCCTGACTTTGGGCGACTCGCGTTTTTGACCATTGCTTGGATCGCCGTGGCTAGCTCTGGCCCGACAATATCTTGCAGCGCTTCGACAATTTGATTTTCCGTTGCTTGAAGGCCAAAGACTGAGCCAGCTAAAGCCACGGCAATCACTAATAGCGGAGCAATGGCAAAGATGGCATAAAACGCCATTGCTGCTCCGCGTTGAGCGGGGTTGTCTCCGTACCATTTCGCAAACGTTTCTTTGATTAATTGCCCCATACGGTATGTACTATAGCGAAAGCCCCCTCCCGTTGTCGAAAGATCGTAGATAAAAGAGGACGCTATGCAAGCCTTCTTTGATGGAAAAAAGCCACGCCTATTCGCTCATCGTGGTGCAAGCGGAGAGGCGCCAGAAAATACGCTCGTGGCATTTCAGCGGGCAGTCACGTTGGGAATGACCTACGCTGAGCTCGACGTGCATGTCAGCCGGGATGGTCATGTGGTTGTCAGTCACGATGCCACGCTTGACCGGACAACCAACGGCCGCGGTCATATCCGGGAGCGTTCCTGGGCTGAATTACAAAGTGTTGATGCTGGATTCCAGTTCTCTTCAGACGGTGGGCAAACCTTCCCGTTCCGTGGTACCGATATAAGAATCCCTACCCTCGTCGAGGTGTTGCAGAGTTTTTCCACCTTACACCTGACTATCGAGATCAAGCAGGCTGACCCGCCAATTGAGGAACTGGT
>JAYVFX010000178.1:0-2845 GCA_043772795.1 Deltaproteobacteria bacterium | reverse complement strand
CCCCTGAAGCCCACCGTCAGTTGGGTCAAAACGTTGCCGATAGGTATCGACCACAGCCTGCAACACCTGCGCATCAGGAAGACGCTGCTCGCCAGCACTGGGCGCAAGATTGGTTTGAATAATCTGCGCAAGTTGGGTAGCTGACTGGGCAACTTTGTCCGGTTCCTCACGGTATCCTGCCTGAAGCTCTCTCAAGAGCGTGAGGAATCCGATTTTGGTGCCTCGGTCACCGTCCCGGGCCGGGAAATATGTCCCGCCGTAGAAAGGCTTACGGTCCGGGGTGAGCCAAACCGTCATGGGCCAACCACCATGACCGGTCATCGTCTGGACAGCAGTCATGTAGATCGCGTCGATATCCGGACGCTCCTCGCGATCGACCTTGATGGCGATGTAGTGCTCGTTGAGGTAGCGGGCAATCTCCTCATTGTCGAATGATTCCTCTTCCATGACATGGCACCAATGGCAGGTAGAGTACCCCACAGAGAGGAGGACTGGACGTCCGAGCTTGCGAGCAGTGTCGAACGCCTCATCACCCCAGGGATACCAGTTCAGGGGGTTGTGGGCATGTTGCAGCAGATACGGACTCGACTCAAGGAACAATCGGTTCGTGTATTGCGGTGAGCCGTCGGGAGTTACGTGCCGTGTTCTCGGCTTGTAGTTGGAGTCACGCGCTCCCCAAGCCGATTTGAGGCGGGTCACCAACTGCGTACCCAACGGCTTTGCTCCAGGAAGCGCCTTGCCGAAGAAACCGCGAGCCTTGGAGTTCGCAGCATTTGCCGTGCGTTCGGATGCAGCGACGGTTGTGTCCGACGCCGCGACCTCATCCCACGTGATCACGTTAAGCAGCGTGGCCAGAGCCATGACGATGACTCCACAAACCTGACGAACAGTGATTGTCGATAAACTCATAGTGACCCTTCTCCGACAAGCGTTCTTAGCGAAACGACACAGGAGCCGCCTGCTCGATGAGCGACTCTGGCGCTGTTGTTGTTCTCCCATTCTCGACGTAACGTCTCAAGGCCAGGTCACTGTCCGTTCACCGGACATGTAGGGGTCGAAGATGTCCTCTCTCTTCCCCATATCTGCGCTGTCATTCTCCCACTCGACAGTAACCAGATCTTTGCATCTTTAGTTCCTGCTGTACGCTGTTTCCCCGTGCATGACCATGACAGAAAAATCGCCAGCCACGACAAAATGGCAGAGACGCGCACTCGACCTTCTGCCGAAACGCGCGAATTCATGAAGATCATCGCACGGGTCAGCATCGACACGTACGGCATGCGAGTTGCTCTCTATGGAAACAACAAACAACGCAGTGCTCCAGGACAGAAAGCAGGACCCAGACGATGAACTGTGACACATACTACGATCTTGTTGCCGCACATGTAGACGATGCGTTGACACCAAGCGAGGGAATAGAAGTACAAGGGCATGTGCGTACGTGTGAGGCCTGTCAGCGGCTCTTTGAGGAAGAACGGCAGTTTCGTGTTGCCTTCGCCACACGTCGGTTGATCGTTCCACATCCATACGATGCTGAGCAACGACTCTTCCGTGCGTTACGCGACACAATCCAAACACAACCATCAGTGAGTGAACGCCTTCGTGTTTGGTTCGACGTGACCCCGATGTTCTTCCGTGTCGTGTCAGGTGTGGCCGCAGCAGGGGTGATTCTCGCGCTCCTCCTGCCGTCCTTACGACAGCCTGCTCGCACCCCGGCCGCGTTTACCCATGCGCTGCACTACTATCAAAGAGTGATAGAGAGCATGCCAGTCGTTGAGTATCACATGGACGACCCACAACTGCTGCAAGCGCAGTTCAATGGGTCTGGTCGCCTTGACTTCACCACACAGGTCAGCGATTTACGGCCCGCAGGCTATCGACTCGTTGGGGGAAAAGTGATGAGCGAGGCTGGGCACCCCCTTGCAGTCTCGTTGTATGAGGAAGACGGCAAAACCCCGCTTGTCTGTCTGCGCCAACGCGGCACGCTGCCGTTACTCCCGGAGAGTACGCATGACGAGCATGGTCACTATTGGTATAGTGCGGAGGGGTACACCGCCATGTTTACGCAGTTTCCTGATCATTTCTGCGTCATGATCTCGCATCAGCCCAAGGACACTTTTGTTCGACGGTTACAAATGGCGGCTTGTTCTGAGACCATGCCCTGAGCGAGGGTATCCCCGGCAGAGAGACACCCTCGACCTGTCATCACCGCTCACGCTCATGAATGAACCACCCATTGAGTATCGCGGTCACGGAGAACATACAACGCATAGCAGGCCGCTAAGGCAGGCCACGCAGCAAAAAAGAGCAGATTAGGTCCATCGAACGGCGCAAGGTATTGGGGAAAGGCGGAAAGTGTGGAGATGCCATGCAGGACCAACACGGCTCCGTAGGTGAGCGGTTTTTGTACGCCCAGCACGAAGCCGATAATGAGCACGAGCTCGACCAACCCCACGAGGTACATGATGGTTGTTCCCAGTCCTCCAAGGAAATAGAACTTGGCATACACACCAGCCGCGTGCCCAGGGTTGAGAAATTTGTCGATGGTCCACATGAACATGAGCAGAAATACACTCACGCGGAGAAACGCGAGGGCTCGTGGTAGCTGGTCTCCTGAGTTCATCGTTTCCTCCTTTCTTAGTTTAGCTTATTGTGCTTGCGTAGGGAGCGGTGCCACGTGATAGAGCACCAAGAACCAGTGCCCACTTGATTTCACATAGGTCCGCGTAAAACGTACGGCAACGGTCGTTGGCGATTTGTCTTTCGGGGTCGTGGTAATAGAGTATTCTCCCCAGACTATGCCCGTGTTCTCGATCACCCGGAACTGGGGATTCTTCGGCGTCAC
>JAYVFX010000177.1:0-1614 GCA_043772795.1 Deltaproteobacteria bacterium | reverse complement strand
TTGCCGCCGGGTTTGGTACCCGGTTACGACCACTCACGAATACTGTTCCTAAAGCTTTGGTACCGGTCGCTGGCCGTCCACTGATCGAGTACAACTTGTTGTTACTCAAGGCGTACGGAATTGAGGACGTGGTCATCAATCTTCACCATCTTGGAGATAAGATTCGCGAAACTCTCGGGAATGGTAGCGCGTATGGATTACGTATTACCTACGCCCCTGAAGATCCGATCCTCGAATCCGGCGGCGGCATTAAGAACGCGCAAGCTTTTCTCGATAGTGGAACGTTTGTGGTGGTCAATTGCGATACTATTCTCGACATTGATCTCAATGCTCTTGTTGCCGCACACCAACAAACGAAATCGGTTGCAACACTGGTGCTCCGTTCTGACCCAGAGGCTGCGAGTTACGGACTCCTAGAAACCGACGCTCGCAGTCGGCTACGTCGTATTCGTGGTGAACCCGCCGAGATCGAGGTAAAGGGACCTCTGTCTCAATATATGTTCACAGGTTGTCAGATTCTTGAACCACGGATCTTCGATTTCATGCCGGAGATCAAACCTTTCAGCTCGACCCGTGAGACGTATCCCGCGATGCTACGTGCTGGCGAACCGCTGTACGGATTCATCCACACCGGCACGTGGATGACAGTTGATGATCCAGACGCGATAGCACAAGCGACGCGATCGATCGTCTCCGGCCAGATGCGGTTGTCGTATTTGCGACCTTAGCTCTGCGCCTCGACGATCCGAACAAAATTCTCCAGACAGCGCCGCGCCATCGGAGCTTCCTGGACTGTTGAGAGTAGCCACTCACGTACGGGCTGTCCCTCGGGTCGCCGGTGAAATACTTCAGGTGACAGTACCGATGTCAGAGAGTGGATCAGGTCTTGGACAATTTGCGGAGTAAACTCCGAGTGAAACTGCGTGCCCCAGATACGATCACCAATCATAAACGCTTGATATTCCCAATGATCATTCTGCGCGAGTGTCATCGCTCCAGGTGGCAACTCAGTCACAATGTCCCCGTGACTCATCTGCGCGGCAAACCGCTCTGGAACTGCAGCGAATAAAGGATTCTTCGCTGCATGCTCCGTTTGGGTCACGGTGACAGTTCCCAACTCCCACCCCCGCGGACATCGCTCGACTTTACCACCAAAGGTTTGGGCCAGCAGTTGATGCCCAAAGCACACGCCATAGAGCGGGATAGCCCGATCTGCGGCTCGTTTGAGAAAATCCTCACTGCGTGTTATCCAAGCGTCACTATTGTATGTCGAGGCTGGTGAACCAGTGACGATAATCCCTGCCCAGTTCAGCTCCGACAACTCTTCTTTCCGTGCATCGACAACCACACAGCGTTCCTGCCCGACAACACGCAGGAACGCATTTTCGTATGGTCCGAGATTTTCCACGACTCGTCGCGGCAGTTCACCAGTCTTGAGGATGAGGAGCGGTTTCATATTTACTACCGGGCCCGATGATCTCGTTGTTGTCCAGGCTCTTTTGGGTGAGCATACGGATGCGGACGGCTGGTATCTATATTGAACGGCACGGCGGCCATGCGTTGCATCCCCTCTTTGTAGGCAGCGGCTAAGCGATCTTCGCCAGCATAATCAAA
>JAYVFX010000176.1:0-3116 GCA_043772795.1 Deltaproteobacteria bacterium | reverse complement strand
CACTCGTGTCGGCTGCGTATTGCGATGATGGCGACGCATACAAACGCGCAAATTGACTATGTCTTGGACGCCTTTGCTCAGCGCGGGCGTCAACGTGCGGCAGTCTGATTTCGCCTGTCGTATGGCCTGAAAATCGTTGCACAGGGACAAAACATGGCAGCGACTGTGCGTGTTGTCCCTGTGCGTGACCACCGAGATTTTCAGCGTTTCCTCAAGCTCCCGTGGCGAATCTACCGGAATGATCCCTTCTGGGTACCGCCGCTGCTCTTCGACCAAAAACAACTGCTGAATCGTCGCAAACATCCGTTCCACCAACACGCAGAGGTCGAGTATTTTATCGCTTGGCGTGGGGATGAAGTCGTCGGACGTATTGCTGCCATCGTCAATCACCAATACGTCCAATTTCACGAAGACGCGACCGGTTTTTTCGGTTTCTTTGAGAGCGACAATGATACAGAGGTCGCGCAGGCGTTGCTCGCAACCGTGGAACAGTGGGTCGCCGACCGTGGGATGCAGCAGATCAGCGGGCCGATGAATTTTTCCACCAATGAAGAATGTGCCCTGCTCATTGATGGTTTTGGTTCAGCACCAGCAGTGATGATGCCATATAACCCCGCGTATTATCCGCAGTTATTGGAGGGAAGGGGCTACGTCAAGGCGAAAGACCTGCTTGCCTATCTGGTCGACGGCACTATACCGCCGCCGCCGCGTCTTGTGAGCGGCGTAGAGCGACTGCTGCAACGGCAGCATATCGTCATCCGTCCGTTTAATATGAAACGGTTCAAGCAAGAGGTCGAAAGTCTCACCGCCATTTATCAAAGCGCATGGGAACGGAATTGGGGTTTTGTTCCCATGACGCAGGCGGAGGTTGATAACTTTGCTGCGCAAATGCGGTGGGTGGCTAATCCGAACCTCTGTTTACTGGCGGAAATCGACGGTGAAGCCATCGGCTTCGCGCTTGCGTTGCCCGATTACAATCAGGCGTTACGCCATATGAATGGCCGGCTCTTTCCCTTTGGGCTATTCAAGTTTTTGTGGTATCGGCGCAAGATTTTTACCGCTCGGACGTTAATCCTGGGACTCAAGCCAGGCTTTCGGCGCCGGGGGATCGACGCAATGTTGTACCTTCGTCTCTGGAAAGAAGCACCGGGGAACGGCTATCCTATTGTCGAGTGTTCGTGGATCTTGGAGGACAACTGGGATATGCGTCGTGCACTTGAACGCATGGGTGGTCGACTGTACAAAACCTATCGCGTATATGAAAAAAAACTGACACACAGTGAGGTCCGTTCATGAGTAGAACGTCACTCTTTGCGTCTCTGCGACAGGCAGCGCAATTGGCGCTATGGTGTGAAGAACACCAGGTTACTACCGCAGAAGGGCTCGAACGGATAACTGAAGCCCAGTGGACTCGGCGCCAGTTTTTACGTACGGCGAGCGGCGCCCTTATCGGTGCGGCAGTCGGCTCCATCCTTCCTTCTCAGTCAGTGTGGGGGAGAACGACGCCTCGCATTATTATTGTTGGCGCTGGGAGTGCCGGATTGACCTGTGCCTATCGTTTACAACAAGCTGGAGTATCAGCGCAGGTGATCGAGAGCGGCAAACGAGTCGGGGGGCGCATGTACTCGTTGCGCGACACCTTCCCCGATGGGCAGATTGCCGAGCTCGGTGGGGAATTTATTGACACCGGACACCGAGCGTTGCGGCGTTTGGTACAGGAGCTGGGATTGTCGTTGGTCGACCTGGTGTCAGTCGACGGGAAGCGTACACCCGTTTTCTTCTTCGAGAACCACCGTGTTTCCATGGCTGAAATCGTTGTGGCATTTCGGCCGGTTGCCCGACGCATGCGTAAGGATATGGTCCCTCTTCATGGTGCCATCCCAACCTATCGCAAGCCCGGCCGTGGTCACACGCTCGACCAGATGAGCATCGCCGAGTGGCTTGATACCCGAGGGGTAACCGGCGCGCTGCGTCTCTTGTTAGAGACTGCTTACGTTAGCGAGTTTGGTCTCGAAGCTGGTGAGCAAAGTGCGTTGAACCTTCTGCTGATGATTGGTACGACGCCTGGGTCATTTGAACTCTTAGGCGAGAGCGATGAACGATTCCATATTGCTGAGGGGAACGATAGTGTGCCAACGCGGCTGGCTGAGCGACTCAAGCAACCTGTCGAGCTAGAGACTCGTCTTGAAGCGATCCGCCGCAATGCCAATGGCACCTATGTCGTGATAGTCAATCAGGCTGGCACTGTGCGTGATCTTGAGGCAGATAAAGTTGTTGTGACGATTCCCTTCAGTATTCTGCGTCAAATTGATCTCAAGGGAGTAGAGATTCCGCCCGTCAAGCGGCTTGCGATTGATACCCTCGGCTATGGTACTCATACCAAGCTCATGACTGGTTTTACGCACCGGGTATGGCACGACAGCGGTGGAACCGGCAGTTCGGTGTCTGATTTACCTTATCAAGCTTCCTGGGAAACCAGCCGTGGACAACCTGGAGAGCACGGAATTCTCACTAATTTTGCTGGTGGTACACGTGGTATCGTGTTGGGAGATGGAACTCCTGATGAACGGGCGGCAGAATTTGTCGGACAATTGGAACAGGTGTTTCCGGGAGTGAAAGACGCGCACACCAACGTCGCTGTACGTTTTCCTGGCCGAAGGCACGTTCCTTCCTTGGCAGTTACGCCTGTTACAAGTCCGGACAATACACCACAATTGCCGGTGCCGAAGGCACGGCCATCGACGGATTGCACTTTGCTGGTGAGCACACCAGCTTAGCCTTCCAGGGCTTTATGAACGGCGCGGTTGAATCTGGCGAACGCGTCGCGCGCGAGATTCTTCGTCGCGGAGTTTCTCCTGCACAACGTCGGAGGGCTCTTGAGAAGGACACTCAGTAAAATGATTACGCCTAACTACTGGTTATGAGAGCGGCGTAAAGGCTGTGGCCTGTTGCCAACCGGAGGTCATCCATTGGTGCCCGTCAGTGTCGAGGAGCAAGCCCTCAACGTTCTTCAAGCGTTGTAACAATGCGATCCCCTTTTTTTCTCCGAGCACGAGTAATGCTTTGCTGAGCGCCTCGGCTTGTGTTGCCGTAGGTGCGAGAATACACGCCTGTAA
>JAYVFX010000175.1:0-6628 GCA_043772795.1 Deltaproteobacteria bacterium | reverse complement strand
ACGCGTTGTTCGATGTTCTCGACGATGATTTCAAGGTGCTCGCTACGTTGCGCACGTCGGACTTCAAGACCGCTTTCGATGCGCAGAAGCAAGGCTAATACCACCAAGATGAGGGCGTGACGCACATGCACAAATACGCAATTGCCGGTTTGGGAGTGACTCCTCAAGGGGTCATTCCGGGAACCAGTGCAGAGAAGCTCGCCTGGGACGCGATTGAGCTCGCCTTGAGTGATTCGGGTCTCAAACGTAGTCAGGTCAACGGCTACATCTACCAGCCGGGGTTCGGCGAGCGCACCTCCGGCATGGCTGCCAGCCGCGCGAGCCTTGGGACGAACTCAACGTTGCAAGTCGACTCCAGCGGTGCGACCGGAATTTTTACTCTCATTACCGCCATCGGCATGATTGCCGCAGGTACGGCCGACTATGTCATGTGCGTTCATGCCACCAATGCTCGCTCACAAGCGGTCACTGTTGGTGCTGGCGAGAAGAATCAGCATGCGATCTTCGGTCTTTTCTCTCCGGGTGCGCAGGCTGCCATGATGGCACGCGGCTATATGCACAAGTACGGTAGGTTATCGGCAGATCTTGCTGAGATCGCTGTAGCCCTCCGTTCCAATGCCGTCCCACGCAGCGATGCCTATATGTTCAAGCGCCCAATCACTGTTGACGATCATCAAAACTCGCCCTTCATTGTCAGGCCACTCCACCTGCTCGATTATTGCCTTGTCACCGACGGTGCGATTGCCTTCATTGTGACTACTGCCGAACGGGCACGAGACTTAAAGACGAAACCGGTTGGTCTACTCGGTTTTGGCACCTGCCATGAAGTCGGCCAAGGTTACGCGCGAGGATCGAATACCATTCTGGGACCATCGACCCTCGAAGTTGAACCGGCTCGCAGCCGAGCTTTTGGGACCGCAGGTCTGCGGATTGAAGACATTGACGTGTTTCAATTCTACGATGCATTCACCATCATGATTGCGCTGCAGCTTGAAGCATACGGGTTGTGCGGACCGGGGGAAGCGGCGGATTGGGTTCGCGCCGGGAATTTGCGCTGGGACTCTAAGCGCCCCTGCAACACGTCTGGCACGCTCCATTCTTGGGCCTATGTCCAAGGATTTACCCACCTTGCTGAGGGCATCCGCCAACTCCGTGGTGAGGGCGGGCCAACGCAAGTCCGTGGTGCTCGCACGGCACTCGTCACTAATGTTGGGATCACTGGTGCAGGGCTGGCGCAATCAGCAGCGATCCTCGGTATAGAGTAAAGTCTTTGGGAACAAACAATGAGTGACAAAGAAACCCAAGCAGCGCTTTCACCTCCCAGCCGTGTCGTTGCAGTGGAAGACCAGCCGTTCTGGGATGCAATTGATGCGGACAACTTCATGGTGGCTCGATGCACGTGTGGCGCATACTACGCACGCTCACAGGCATGTCTACAGTGTGGCGCCGACGCGCGGGCACTGACTTGGGCGCCTGCCTCAGGCCGGGGAACGGTTCGCACCTTTATTGTCTTCGACAAGCCGTACCACCCGTATTTCACAGAGCGGACCCCTTACGTTGTTGCGGTCGTTGCCCTGGAAGAAGGTCCAGAAATAACGACCAACGTCATCGATACCGACGTCACAAACGTTGAGATCGGCATGCCGGTGCGCATCGTGATCGCTAATCGTGGGGAGCACAAGATTCATCAAGCCTCTGCGCGAGGGTGAGAGGAGAACAAGCACCATGCCTTCAACAATGGCAGAGACTAGTGAAATGTCGATTTTACGAAGAGTTGTCGACCCAGGACAGCCATTTCTTTCGGCGGAAGCGGCACGAGCGATATTGCGGTTGGATTTTCATGCCGACGATCGCACTCGTATGAACCAACTCGCAGAAAAAAACCGCGCAGGCCAACTGAGTGCCACTGAAGGGCAGGAGTTGACCGGTTACATCCGGGTCGGTCAAATGTTGGGCATTCTACAATCGAAAGCCCGGCGGTCATTATCAGTAGCTCGTAAGTCGAAGACGCATTAACCGGATGAAGCGTGAGATACTGCATCAGCTTCGGCAAATCGCGCAGGAACGGTGTGAGTACTGCCATCTGCCGACTGCATACGACCCCTTGCCCTTCCAGGTGGATCACATCATCGCCCAGCAACATGGTGGAGCGACAGTTCTTGAAAATCTCGCGTGGAGTTGTCTGCATTGCAATAAACACAAAGGTCCCAACATCGCGGGCATTGATCCAGTGAGTGGTCAACTCGTGCCATTGTTTCATCCTCGGCAACAACGTTGGGAACGCCACTTTTCCTGGGACGGCCCGGTATTGTTGGGACGCACCCGCAGCGCCCGAGCGACGATTCGTGTGCTGGCCATCAATCACCCCGACTTCGTTGCCTTCCGGGCAGAGCTAATAGAGGAAGGAGTGTTCTAAATCAAGGCGGCAGTACCGCGGCTGGGACGAAATCCGGGAATGATGTACATGAAGTGTGCTTCACTCCGGCATTCGTAGTCTCCACAAGTTTTGATCACATACGGTGTCTTTACTGCTTCCTCAAGTAGCGTAGTACGGATGAAACCCTGGCTCTACACAAAACGCGGCATACCGTACACCGGCAAGCCAAACGCTCGTCTCCCGATAAGCGCTTTGCCTTCGGTGCCAGAAAAGGGTTGATGGATAATGGCGGCGCGCACGTCGCGATACATCTGTTCCAGTGGATTCTTCTTAAACAGCGCCGCTCCGCCGACCATACGCATAGCTTTATCGACCACCTGCACACAGCTTTCCATGACAAACTGAAAACACGAGATCAGGTTCACCAGATCATCTTGGCTGCGCGTCGCAATATCATCATGCGAAGCGATAGATTGATGTAGCGTTGCCCGCGCGGAGCGTAGACCGATTTCCATTTCTGCAGCTAACAGTTGGTTACCAGGATAATGAGTCATGGGCTGGTCAAAGGGCTCTTGGGTCCGACCGGAGACCCAGTTCATGGCGTAATCACGCGCCGCCTGGGCGAGGCCGAGGTAACACGCCGGGCCGGAGGCGACCCACCACGATGACGTGACGTTGGCCAACGCGTCCCAGGTCTGCACGGGACGGGGCACTGCTGCTTCGTCCGCAATAAACACGTTATCCCACACGACATCATTACTGCACGACGAACGAATGCTCATCGTATCCCAATTGTTTTGAATCTGGACTCCTTTGGTATTAGAGGGAAGGAAACACAGCAAGCACTGAAGTCCCTTTTCCGGGTCGTTGTAGCGAGCGGTGGTTAACAAATAGTCCGCGCACGCAGACATGGTCCCAAACCCACTGCGGCCATTAATCACATAGCCGCCGTCCACTTTCTTTGCCTCGCGAGTTGTATCATTCACGCCCGCAAAGCCCAGCGAGCTGTTCATCTTCGGGTCACTCACTGGCCCACCAAAGATAATCCTGTCCTTGACCACCGCCTTCAGCATAGGTTCGATCGCGTCCAGTTTCAGTCCCTGGTTCTTTTGGTTCAGCCGCCAGAGATCCGCAATAATGGATACGGCGATATGGTGCATATTGACGGCAATAGCCATGGGGAGATCCCCATAGCCTAACCGTTCTTGCGCTAAAGCAATATCCAAGGGGGTCGCACCTCCACCTCCAAGTTCTTCCGGAACAATAAGTGCGGTATACCCAGACGCTTTCATGGCATCCACGTTCTCGTGTGGGAAACTGCTTTCCTGATCGTGCTGGGCCACTCGGGTTTTGAAATCATCAGCATGCATGGCAGCAAGGTTGATAAACCGTTGTTGACGTTCAGTGAGTTTCGTTTGCATGTAGTAGGACCTTTCTCATTAGTTACTGTGGAACCTATGGAGTGTGGGGTGTCTTTTTTCTCTCCTCTCCCTTGAGGGGAAAGGACACAGGAGAGGGTGGTCGCCGGTGTTACCTCATCTCTCTGGCTCTCTCCCTCCAGGGGAGAGAGGACCTAGCACCGAACGCCTGGTCTGTGTCATTCCACATCTTACTGTGACGTTGCTATGTGAGAACCATCACCCCACCGGCATCGGGGCTGGTGGCAGTGCCGACACAGATTGTGATTTATTTGACTGGCTGCTGAGCCAGCGTTGCGTTGCACGCCATGCCACGCGACCAATGATTGTAGGAGCAAACAGGGCTGAGGGCGGTCTGAGCATGTTGATCACCTCGCCAACTCGCCGTTTGAGCACCGGATCGTTATCTGAGAGCGTCATTAAGGTAAGCATATAGGAATCAATGATGCCTGCCCCCCTTAGTGCGTATCCCTTCTGTTGCGGGAAAGCGAAAGTCGGCCCCAGTGGCGAGTACCCACGGGTCCTGTTGCATGCGAGCTTGTTCGCGAAAGAAAATTTGCGACAGCTCAGCATTCATGAGGCCATGTTTCTTGACACAGTCATGCAAGACCAACGCGGAGAGCGTGCCAGTGGTCATTCCCTGCCCATAAACAGGGTTGAAAGCGCAGGTCGAGTCGCCCAATGCAACAAATCCGTCGAGCCGCTCGTTCCAGCGTTCATAGTGACGGAGGCGATTGGCCATCGTGCGATAACTGGATACTGACGAAAGTGGTTCCGCAAGCCGTATGGCCTCGGCAAGTATAGGGCTGCGCAAGGTCCCAAGCGCTTGCATAAACGCTTCTTCTTCATTGGGCGGATACTGCTTGTTCACTCCTGCAAGAGTGACAATACAGCGATTGCCTTCGACAGGGAAAAGGACGCCTGCAGTCATGTGATCAGGCGGAGCAATGTCGATCCAAATACCTTTCCACCACCACTCGTGCGGCCAGCGCGCAGCGTCGGGCATGGCAAACCAGCGGGAACTGTACCCAGTGTACGAATTGACAACAGATTCTTCAGGTACTTTGAGGGCCAGATCTTGTAGCCACTCTGGCGACTTGGAGTTACGTCCGCTGGCGTCGACAATGAGATCGGCATCAAGGGTCGCAGGGGCTTCCGTATCAAGTGACGAAATATGGACCCCGGTTGCTCGCAAACGGCCATTCTGGGTGGCAGCAAGACGCGTAACGGTCGTACGCTCCAAGAACTCAATGTTGATGTGCTTACGACATAAGTCGCGGACGACCGACTCAAGCAAGTTCCTACTGGCAAATAGGAGCTGCAGACCGTCGGATTGTCGCGGTGCCCACCCACTCGGTCGTAACGTGGCAAAGTCCAGGCCAAAGTCGATCTCATGTGCTCCATGCTCGACCATGGTCTGGTCGAAACTGGGGAACAACCGTTCAAGCTCTTGTCGGCCACGGGCAAGCAGTGCGTGGACATGGCGACTTTGCGGAACTCCTGACCGCTCTTGGGGGCCAGTAGGATAGGTGTCGCGGTCAATGACGATAACCCGGTCGCAATAATCGCTGAGCACTCGCGCGGTACACATCCCAGCTATGCTGCCACCAATGACTATCGCTTGCTGTTTACCCATGTAGTCCTCCAGAGATGAAGTAATAGGATAGTGTGACATGATTCCTCCAACGGAAAAAGGCGGGGAGAGAGCCATGGCCTTACTGCGACCTTTCGATAGGGCTACCACTTTCCATACTGTGCGAGTTTCCATAAGAAGAGAGAACTCCATACGAAGGCAACATGACACAATGGCAAAATTGACCAAACTAAGCCGATCCATTGCAGGCAAAGTGGCACTCGTCACTGGAGCCGCTAGCGGAATGGGGCGGGCAACTGCCCATCTCTTTGCCGACGAAGGCGCGAAAGTCGCGGTGCTCGACCGTAACGAAGAAGGGGTAAAGACTGTTGTCGGGGAAATTCTTGCGTCAGGAGGAGTCGCTAAGGGCTGGACACTTGATCTTGCTCAGAGCGCAGGCATCGCGCCTGTTGTAGTTGAGATCGCCACGCATTTCGGAGGGCTGGATATTCTTATCAACAACGCCGGCATTGATGCCTCCAGCCGTATTCAAAGCCACAGATACGAAGAGGTGTGGGAGCGCTGTTTCGCGATTAACCTCGCGGCTCATCACCATCTTATTCGTGCCGCCCTACCCTATCTCACTAAGAGTGGGGCTGGGCGGATCGTGAACATTGCGTCAACTGAAGGTGTGGGTGGCAGTGCCTATACAAGTCCGTACACAGCAGCCAAGCATGGGGTTGTCGGGATAACACGTGCCCTCGCGGTCGAGTTAGGAACGCAGGGCGTCACGGTGAACTGCATCTGTCCTGGGGCCATTCATACGGGCTTAACGGCGGCAATCCCCGACAAAGCGAAAGAGACCTTCGCACGGCGCCGTGTCCCGCTCAAACGCTATGGGGAGCCGGAAGAAGTCGCGCACGCGACACTGAGCTTGGTGCTCCCTGCGTCGTCGTACATTAACGGGGCAACGGTCGTGGTAGATGGAGGCTTCACTATACAAAACAACGGTGGTGCGTTGAGTTGATCCTTGCCATGGTAAAGTACGACCTGCTTTCTCAGGAAACGAGAGGAGGAGATTACTGTGAGTGAGTACCAGTATTATGAATTTCTCACAATTGACCGCACGCTTGATCAGTCGGAGATGGCGGATTTGCGCGCGCTCTCGTCGCGTGCCGAGATCACTTCGACCCGCTTTACCAATGTCTACAACTACGGAGATTTTAAGGGGTCACCCGAGAAACTCATGGAGAAGTATTT
>JAYVFX010000174.1:0-6569 GCA_043772795.1 Deltaproteobacteria bacterium | reverse complement strand
GCAACTTCCGCCCACCGTCCAAGGCGTACTCGCCGCCCGCCTCGACCGGCTCGCCCCGGACGAAAAATCGTTACTCCAACAGCTCTCAGTCATTGGCCGGGAGTTTCCCCTCAGCCTGGTGAAGCACGTCCTCCCGCAGCCGGAAGACGAACTCTATCGCCTGCTGGCGTCGTTGCAGCGCAAAGAGTTTCTCTACGAGCAGCCCGCGTTCCCCGAAGTGGAATACCTCTTCAAGCACGCGCTCACGCAGGAAGTAGCCGTACGGCACAGTGCTGCACGAGCACCGCAAGCGGTTACACGAACGCACGGGCCAGGCGTTAGAAACGGTATACCCTGCCACGCTGCCGGAGCACTACAGCGACCTCGCTCATCACTATCGTCGTAGTGCCAACACCGAGAAGGCGATTGAGTATCTCCACCTAGCGGGGCAACAGGCGGTGCAACGCTCGGCCTATACCGAAGCGATCAATGATTTGACTGCTGCTCTTGAACTGCTCAGAACCCTGCCCGACACCACCAAGCGTGCGCAACGAGAACTGAGCGTACACGTGACCCTCGGCCCAGCGTTGATAACCACCAAAGGTTGGGCGGCCTGGGAAGTAGGGCAAGCCTATGCACGGACCCGGGAGCTGTGCCGACAGGTGGGGGAAACCCCTCACCTCTGTCCAGTACTGTTTGGAATGTGGGCATTTTATGTGGCACGGGCGGAACATCGGATGGCCTACGAACTGGGGAAGCAACTCTCTAGCCTAGCCCAGAGCACATAAGACCCCGCTCCCTCTCTGCAGGCCCACATTGCATTAGGGAACAGCTCGGTCTGGTTGGGAGAGCTTGCCTCTGCCCGAGAGCACCTAGAGCAGGGTATTGCGCTCTATGAACCTCAGCGACACCACTCTTTGGCCTTTCTCTATGGTGGAGCTGACCCCGGGGTGCATGACCTATCTTATATGGCTTTGACGCTGTGGTTGCTTGGCTATCCCGACCAGGCCCTTAAGAAGAGCCATGAGGCTCTTACCCTAGCCCGAGAGCTGTCTCACCCCTTTAGCCTAGCGTGGGCCCTGAGCTTTGCTGCTTGGCTTCATTAGGTCCGCCGGGAAGGGCAAGCAACCCAAGAGCGAGCAGAGCCAGCTATTGCACTTTCGACCGAGCAGGGGTTTCCGTTCTGGTTGGGCTGGGCGACTGTCCTGCGAGGCTGGGCACTGACCGAGCAGGGGCAGGGAGAAAAGGGGATAGCTCAGATACACCAGGGGCTGGCTACCTACCGGGCTACGGGGGCAGGGTTGGGACAGTCGGATTTTCTTGCCTTGTTGGCCGAAGCATATGGAAAAGCCGGACAGACGGAGGAAGGGTTGGGCGTGCTGGCTGAGGCGATGACGCTGGTGGACAAAAATGACGAACGCTTCTACGAGGCGGAGCTGTATCGGATCAAAGGCGAGCTGACACTGCAAAGAGAGGCTAGAGGCTGGAGACTAGAGACTAGTTCCCCTTCCCCACAAGCCTCAAGTCTCCAGCCTCTAGTCTCAAATGGGGCGGAGCGGGAGGCGGAGGAGTGTTTCCTCAAAGCCATCGAGATTGCGCAGAAGCAGCACGCCAAATCCCTCGAACTGCGCGCTGTGATGAGCCTGGCGCGGCTGTGGCAACGGCAAGCCTTAGAGCAGGGAGCAGGGAGCAGGGAGCACAGAGCAGAAAGCAGAGAACAGGAAGCGCACACCAAGCTCGACGAAGCACACAGGATGTTATCCGAGGTCTACTACTGGTTCACCGAAGGGTTTGATACGAAGGATTTGCAAGAAGCCAAGGCGTTGTTGGAGGAATTGAATCATTGAGGCATATAGCTTCTGGAGTCACACAGTCATCGTTGTCACTAGCAGTTCCAAGAGCGTCCGAACGTGGGAGAATTCCTAATCGTCGAAGGTCGGAGGATGACAGTTGCCCTTGACCCACAACGCACGTGCGACAACCAACCGGGACTGATTCATGCGTAATCGCTCGACCGTGGCCCGACCTGTTGGGGTCAGTCCTCGCACCCGGCGGGCACCATCGATCCAGCCAAAATGCTCGCGCCAGGACTGGGTACGGGGATGAAACAAGGCCACCGTTTCTTTCGTTTCCGGATCGAGGGCTGCTGTAGCCGTTGCTTTGCTGAGGTTACACGTTGGACAGGCAAGGCATAGATTGGTGGGATCATTCCCACCGCGAGGATCGATATGTTCAACATGCATCGCCTGGCCGATCGTCGCCTGACTCGTCTGACAGTATTCACAGCAATGCCGTGCGCGATCGTGGACAAGACGAACAATAGCGGTCCAGGGCAATTCACTCATCAGCTGAATCGAGAGCGTTTACGGTTATGGTATACCCTCGTTCGGTCAGCAGGGCCGCGGCCTTGGCTTTTCGCAGACTCAGTCGTTGGCCCTGTTCCACCAAAGCCTCGAGTTCTGTCTGGTGAAGAGGATCGAGCCCTCGTTGGTTATTTTCCTCCATGAGTGTTTGCAGACGCGCCTGTTTAGTTCCTGCCATCTGTTCACGGGCAATCGTCCACAGCGCCTCATCTGAGAGGAGTGTCAGCGCATTGAGCTCACGCTGCTCATGAGGGGGTAACTCCGGCAGTGGATCAGTAAAGGTGTCTCGTAACTGCTGAAGTAAAACAGCCTCAACGGTCCGCGCCGTCCCCCGTGCGATGCGAGAAGCACGGTCATAGATATCGTCGGGCACCGGCAAGGTCACGGAATGATCATTCATAGTTTCCCTCTGCTCCATGTTCCTGCTTGCGTTGTCAAGCGGAGTACCAACAGCGAGGTTATTGTTCCTTACCCGGAACCTGACAGCAAGCCGGTAGCGTTCCTTGCGAGTGGCTTCTTCTATCCCTAGCCGCTGCTCTCCGATACTATTCGGCACGACACAGAGGTGGGCACATGGACATTGTGAGTGTGTTAGGCCAAGTTCGTTCGCTCCTCCAGCAAGAAGGACGCCTATCGTATCGCATCCTCAAGCGACAATTTGCGCTGAATGATGAAGCTCTCGACGACCTCAAGTATGAACTCATCGAAGTACAGGAGGTAGCGATTGACAACAACGGCAAGATGCTGGTGTGGGTCAGCAACATCGAAGCGGATAAAAGGCAAAGGAGAACGGATAAAGGGGAAAATGGGGAAACGGGCAGCACAGAGGACGAAAAGGGGAAAGGGGGAAAGGGCGAAAAGGAAGGAACTCCCGGACGCTGGACGCCCGCGCATTTGGCCGATCCTTCGATACGCTTCCTTGCGGGAGCTACTCAGGAGGAACGGGTGTGGGAGCCGCGCGTGTACACCCCGAAGCATTTGATCGAGAAGATTCTGACGTCCCGCGCCGCTCTTGAAGGCGAACGCAAGACGATCACCGCCTTATTTGCCGATCTCAAAGGGTCAACCGCGTTGATCGAAGGGCTCGATCCCGAAGAGGCGAGAGCAATCATCGATCCGGCTCTACAATTGATGATGGATGCCGTGCATCGCTATGAAGGCTACGTGGCGCAAGCCTTAGGCGATGGTATCTTTGCCTTGTTTGGGGCGCCGATTGCCCATGAGGATCATCCCACTGCTGTGAACACCTTTGGCTAAGCCGCAGCTGTCTCCGTGCAGCGTTCTTGCCGAGCTCTTTCTAACAAGCGGTGCATCGAGGTATGCGCCCCCGACTGTTTGGCTTTGGCCACTTTGGGGCGCGGTTTGGCATTGACTACCTTCCACCAACGGGGCGTCCAGAGGGGAGATAACAAGGAGTGCAGACGCTGGCAGAGTGCTTCCCGCGATAGCTCCTCCGCATACGCGACCACCACCATGGTCGGTGGCACCAAGACACTCACGGCGGTGAGTTCTCGCTGCACGTCATAGAAAATTTGCTCGGCTGATATCTCTTCGGCCACACACGGGTGGGGTTGCGCCGCGGCGATAGAGCCCCGCAGGACCTGCACCATATTATCGAGCAGGAGGCAAAAGGCGGCCTGGAACACCGTGGCTTGCGGCGTACTGCCGATCAAGCGGCGCAGGGCGAACACCTCAGTGATTTGTTGAAAGACCCGCTCAATCCCCCAGCGGGCCAAATACACGCTGAGTAAATCCGCTGCCGGATAGCGCGTCGCGTCCAGTAGATCCGTCACCAGGATGATTGTCTCTTCACCCGGGCGGGGTAACGTGAGGCGGCGCACGAAGCGACGCCGCGCATTGGTCTCGACTCCCAACCACCCCCAGTCTTCGCACACCGTGCGCCCGCGCGCGTCCTGCGTTACCTGTGAGGGGTACGTCGCATCTCTGAGAAATGCACTTTCGTATGGTAGCGAATCAGGAAGTGATCCCCGCCCTCGCTACAGCGCGCGGTCTGCACCAGGTCACAAAACTGGCGATCCCATACCCATAGGCGGGGACCGCTTACGACCTGTCGGGTTTGCTCTACGAGCTGCGGTACCAACCGACACTCGTTGCGTTCGCCATCCGGATCGGCCACCCTCGCTACGGCAACGTCCTCCCTGGGCAGAAACGCCACGAGTAATTTGCCCCCATAGACTTTCCCTGCGGCTCTCCGCGCAGGCAGTAAGCGCTTAGCCACCCGCTTGAGTGTCTTCCCCTCGCCCACCACCACCGTCAGGGCCGCTACCCTCGCGGGCTGCGCCGTCGCCAGGTGCTGCGGCGGTAACAGCGCCCGCCCCCGGGCCGGGCCTTCGGTAAAGAACCCTAGACTCAGACTTAACGGGACTCGCCGTAACTTCCCGTATACCGCCTCGCTCGACGTCGGCAACGTCCCGTGCTCGCGGGCCCGCGTAAAACTCTGCCGCCCGCTTCCCTCATGTTCCAACAGCGCATCCCCCAATCGAGTCCACAAACCGCGCAAACGTTAGCGTGTCCTCACAACTCCGCCCCCGATACTCTGCAAATACCTGCGCCAAAAACAGGGGCTCCAACACATACGCCCACAACGACAGCGTCGCATCCGCCGAGGGTAACCGTTGCAGCGTTTCTCGCGCATATGCATCTTAAGGGTGTCGCTTCTTCGCCTACCGCAATCATCGTGCTCCTCCAAGTCTTTGATCTTCCAGTCCTTATACTCCGCTCTCGTGTTCACAGCAGTGCGCTCATCCCCAACGCGCCTTGTATGCCGCGCTGCGCATGCAGGAGGAGATGCGCCGCTATGGCGATCAGGTGCGCCTCAAGCATGGCGTGCCATTAGCGATGCGTATGGGGATCAATACCGGGGAACTGGTGGTGCGCTCGATTCGCAAAGAGGATCTGCATACCGACTACGTGCCGGTGGGCCACTCGACGAACTTAGCGGCACGGATGGAGCAGATGGCGACGCCAGGCTCCATCTTGATTACCGTGTACACCAAGAAACTGAGCGAGGGGTATTTTAAACTCAAGGCCTTAGGCGCTGCGGACATCAAGGGACGAAGCGAGCCGCTCCATGTCTATGAGGTGCTCGGCGCGGGGCCGCTACGCACACGGTTACAAGTCGCCGCCCGGCGGAGCCTGACGCGGTTTGTCGGGCGGCAGACTGAACTGGAGCAGATGCAACAGGCGTTAGCGCAAGCCACAGCCGGGCATGGGCAGATCGTGGGGGTGATGGGCGAACCAGGGTTAGGGAAGTCGCGGTTGGTCTATGAATTCAAGTTGCTCTCGCAAAGTGGCGGTCTCATTCTGGAAGCCTATTCCGTCTCGCACGGCAAAGCGTCTCCCTATCTGCCGGTGATTGAGCTGCTCAAGAGTTATTTCGACATTCAGGCCGCGGACGATGAACGCAAGCGGCGGGAGAAGGTCACGGGGAAAGTCCTTACCCTTGATCGCAGCTTGGAAGACACGCTTTCCTACTTGTACGTCTTGCTCGGCATTGAAGAGCAGCCCTCACCATTACAGCAGATGGACCCGCAGATTTGCCGGCGGCGGACGTTCGAGGCGCTCAAACGACTCTTCCTACGCGAGAGTCTCAATCAACCGCTGGTCCTGATCTTTGAAGACCTGCATTGGATTGATAGCGAAACGCAAGGGTTTCTGGATGTGCTCAGTAAGAGTGTGGCTGGTACGCACATTTTGTTGCTGGTCAACTACCGCCCGGAGTATCGGTCCGAGTGGGGGCAGAAGACCTATTACACGCAGCTCCGTTTGGCTTCGCTGGGCACGGCCGAAGCGGAGAAGTTCCTAGATATCCTGCTCGGCGAGTCTGGGTCCCCTCTCCCCTCGTGGGCTTACCATTACCCACATTTGGTGCACTTACGTCAGGGGATGGAGGAGGCAGTACATGCGGGTGAGGTCGGCCAAATGCTGAAACCCCCGCCACAGTACAGTCACGCCCGGAGCCCCATCGCCCGACCGGCCCAGAAATCCCCCCACCCGGGCAATCCACTGCACGGCCTCCGGCAACGTAGGCGGGGTGGATGGGGGGGACGCGGTGTGCTGGGTCGCACAGTACAGGGCTTGCCATTCCTCTAGAGCGAGGAGCACCGAGCAGGGTAGCGCGGGCAGCGTACGACTGAGCATCGTGGCGTACACGATCCGCCAGGCGATCACGCTGAAGAGCGTCAAACAGCGCTGTAAGCGGGCGGC
>JAYVFX010000173.1:0-1705 GCA_043772795.1 Deltaproteobacteria bacterium | reverse complement strand
TCGGCCTCGACATAATGTGTCAAGGCTACTGTCCCTTCGCCCCGCTCCCCCGATACCGTCCCTGCCAGATTCGCTTGGTACATCAGGGCAGCACCAGCCCCAGGCCCAAAGGTATGGGTGGTCGGCTGCAGTGAAAATGCTCCTATCTGTTTCCCCAAAGCCATACGGTGCTCCTCCTTATAATATTCCAGCTCTCTAAATCCGTTGAGTGAAGGTCAGCCAACGTCACTCTGAGGGGGGATAAGAATCATCCAAAGTATGGAACAACACCGAGCTGTTGCAGGAGTCCCAGCGTATTCTCATCGCCCCACATTTCGGCAATCTTGCCTCCCGCGATGCGGTAAAATGACGTCCCTGTCTCCGTGACTTGTTTCCCTGTTGCCGCAATCCCTAGATACTCCCCTTGATGCGTCCCACGTCAGCTCCAATGGATCGCTACAAGATTACCTTCCGCAATGATACTTTCTATGGTGAACCGGCCATCGGGAAAGGTGGCACGTGAGACAGTAGCAAGCTGCTTCAATGTCTCCAGGCCTTTCACCTCAGCACGGCCAAAGGCACGGACAGAAAAATCGGAGGCGACGATCTCGTCCATGACGGCGAAGTCCCAGGTGCTCCACGCCTCGACGTATCACTGTATCAGAGCTTTGTTTGCCTCTGACATAGGAGTTTTCCTTCCTTTTGCTCTGAGCGGTCTAACGCCCCCGCGCACCGCGAGCGGCCAGAACGTGCCCTTTCAGACTTAGCAGAACCGCAACGTGGCCGCGATGCGGTGGCGCGGCGGGTTAGGCGGCGTGCGGCGCGACTCCGAGCTGACGGAACATGAGCGCCGTATCGAAATAGCCCCGTTCCCCAACAATCCTGTCGTTCGCGTCAAAGGTGAAGACCGCGCAAACGGGGATTTCAAAACGACGGCCCGTCGGCGCAATACCGTTCCAAGTCCCGGTGTGGGTGCCCGCAAGCACCATCTCCACTGGGATGGCTTCGTCAGCGATGTGCAGGCTTTTGATGACAAAGAGGAGATCGGGAAACCCACGGAAGAATTCCCCGTAGAATGCGCGAACGGCCTCTCGGCCTTCGTGTAGCTGGCCGTTGGCAAGAAAGCTACTCGTCTCACCAAATGTTCCCATCGTTGCGTCGAGATCATGGGTATTTTCGATCCGGAAGTGGTCCTCGACTGCTTGCTTTCGGATCCTCCGTTGGTGGTCACTAATGGGCATAGTTGCGGTCCTCCCTTCGATTTGAGCCCTATCTCAATATCTTACCAAACCGTCTAACGCCCCCGCGCACCGCGAGCGGCCCACACGAGACTTTTCAGGGTTATTCCAAACCGCAATAGGGCAGCGATGCGGTGGCGCGTGTGGTTAGGGCTCATTGCTTCGGACTCCCCACCAACGAGGTTGTGCATCAGTGTAAAGCCGACATAATGGCACCTGGATTGACCCACCTGACCACGGTTGCCTCAGAGTGGTACTAAAGTCTTTCGCTATGTCCACAGCTCTGCCCAGTTGCGGTGTACGATATCTTGATGATCGTTTCTCGTATCCTCCGCCGTATTGCTCATCTCCCGATTCGTCGTGCCATGTTCGTTCTTCAATTTGCAGCATAGGATTTGCGCGAAAATTAGTTACCGGATTGCTATTGCGAGGGACGAGGGAAGGCGAGCATAGTGTTCGACATGCCGGACGCACGTATGGTTGAGTGG
>JAYVFX010000172.1:0-2889 GCA_043772795.1 Deltaproteobacteria bacterium | reverse complement strand
GAACACACACAATAATAATTGCCCCTCCATATCATGCCAGTGTAGGGCCTATTTTGTCCACATCCTCACTTCGTTTCCACATAAACGCCCCGTTTCTGGCCCTTTGCCACATTCAGATTTTTGTGGCATCTCGTTGTCGCGGTAATTTCCGTGTTTATGGCACCGCCAACCAATGTGACGTACTAGTATTGTTCAGTACCTCGTCTTGTGCTCCTTGTCTCATTCTGCATTACCGGTACCGGTACCTGTAGTGGTACGGATCAGGTCTCTACTTCTCATGTCCGACACAGCAACCTTTGAGTCTTGCTCCCGCCTTGTACGCTGCTACCTTCACAACCAACGAGCTTACCGCAACTCATAGTACCCGGGCTCTCTCAAATCCTGCAAGGTGTAACAACAACAACAATGTTCACATGCGTATGTAAAAAGCAGTTCCTCACTAGGGCGGCGATCAGTTCCCATATAAGTCGGCTTAGAAGGACTCAGCCCGACGCAGTGCACTGGGCCCTTCGCGACGATCATGATTCATCGACAGTACTTGCAGCCCCCCCCGCCTCCTGGCATCAACGCGCTGCCTCTTGCTTCTGCCGCCGTGCTGTACAATGAGGTCAACAACGAGGTCGACGTCGCAGTTGCCGACGACGACTACGACGACGGTGACGACGGAATTTCCTTCGGAGAAGACATAGATCTTTCATCTATGCACGACAGTGTCAACACCGATCCATTGGCATCGCCCGGTCCTGCCAATTCCGATTCATTGGAAACGCCCGTTCCCGCCAGTGCTACCGACGATCCAGACTTTTCACTTGTTCACAAGTTCAATGAGTACGCCGAGTCTGGAGTAGGAAACATGTTCTCTACTCCGGCATTCCGATATGATGTTCAGCTGCTTGCGATTATTATGAAACACAAAGCCAACAATGGTATGTTCGACGACATAAAGGAATGCGTCCGATCTGCTGCCCTTGACGGGGTCGACTTTATTGATACTCAGACAAACAGAAAACGGAAAGCAGTCATTACAGACCTCAACATGCGTTTCGATAGAGCTGGTTCGCAACCCAAGACTGTTGAAGTCGAGCTTCCCAGTAGCAAACAAAACGTCAACATTTCCTTGTATGATTTCAAGGAACAAGTGTACTCGCTACTATCCGACCCCACCGTTATGAGAGAAGAGAATCTGATTTTCCCGCTGAACGACAAAGGAGAGATGGACCCTTTTGCTTCTCCTGTCGATCCCGATGTCATCGAGGACGACAAAGGCTTCTACGACGTTATTGACGGTAGCGTTTATAATACCGCGCATAAATTCCACTGCACCCACAAAGGTCGCGACGTCCTTTGCGCTCTCATGTTCTTCATCGATAAAGCCCATCTAGACGTACACGGCAGGCTCTGTTTCGAGCCCATTACTTTTACGCTCTCGATTTTCAAGAAGGAGGTTCGCACAAAACCCCTGTTCTGGAGACCGCTCGGCTTTATTCCCAACCAATCCAATCTCTCGTTTTCTTCGTCCAAGTTGAAGGCCGACGACTACCATGTCATGATTCGCCGCATATTCAAGTCCTTGGTCGATGTGCAGGAAGGAAATGGTGTGGCTTGGAATCTAGTGTACGGCAGTGCGATACACCAAGTGGTATTTAAGTTTCCAGTGTTGTTTGTGGCTGGCGACACGGAAGGGCATGACAAGTTATGTGGGAAATTTCTCAGCAGAACGGAAAAGATTGCACGCCTTTGCAGGTACTGTGACTGCCCTACTGAATATACGTCGGACCTTACCAACGAGTGGGAGTTCACAAACGCATCCGACATCTCACTCATGGTCAGCTCAAATCAATCAGAGAAATTGCGTTCCATAGCGTATCACTTCATCAAAAATGGTTTTGACGATGTTGTTTTCTGCGACCCTATACGTGGCATCAACGGGGCTACCCCTGCGGAGATCCTTCACGTTTGGCAGCACGGTCTATTTGTTCGGGCTCTTGCCGCGCTCTTTGGGCAAAAAAGAGCTCTGAAGTCGGCATCTAAACGACAAAGTAGGAAACGCACAGCTGCGAAGTCCGTAGCACGCGACGTTCCTGTCGATGATTCCGAAAACAATGCGTTAGACGGGATACTCCCGGCCACCGAGAGTGACGGGGAAGACGACGACGGTCAAGACATGGAGGAATTAGTAGAGGAAGTAGAAGATTCTGCGTTTGCAGAAGACGAGCCGGTAGGAGATGCTGACATGGCAGCGGTGAACATCCGTGACGCTCTGCTTAGCAAAAACGGGGTCTTCTCACCTAAAGTTTGTGCTGAAGTTGACGCATACGCAAAGGTGTACGGGCGTTACCTTGCTCATCAGAGCAACAGAGATTTCGCTCGAGCCTACTTTCCAGCTGGCATCAGCACCAATGCCAAAAAAAGCGGTCACGAGGAAAAGTTGGTTTTGCTCCTATTGTTGATTATTTTCAGTTCCCACAAACATGATTTTTACGTTGAAATGTTCGACGGTCCCAGTAAGGCACAAGCTCAAGCTAGCAAAGATGAAGACAGCCTTCCAAAGGTATCTACCGGCTATGTTGAGTTACTGACCAATCTCCTCATGATAGAGAACTTCTTGAAATTACGGGTCGTTACACGGGGAGAGATCCGCATGTACGGAGAGTACATTCCACTCTTTCTCAGGTCGTACAAGCAAGTCGTCAACAGAGTAACTGGCATGGGTATGAAGTTTGTTAAGTTTCATCTTCTTGTGCACGGGGCACAAGATATGGAGCGCTTTGGCCCTTCCATGAGCTACGATGGAAGTACTGGGGAATCTGCACACATTCCCATGAAACAAGCGGCACAAAACACACAGCAGAACACTCGCACCATTGATCGACAAACCGCACAACAATA
>JAYVFX010000171.1:0-7520 GCA_043772795.1 Deltaproteobacteria bacterium | reverse complement strand
TGCCGACAAAGCGCGCGGTTATCGTGTCGAGAGTGGCTATCAGAAATGGCAAGAAGGACACATTCCAGGCAGCGGATTCGCCGATCTCACGAAGGAGCTCTCAGATCCGAACGGCCGCTTCATGTTCACCATGCCTGCAGCCGAACGGTTTGCAGAGGCGCTGTCTCGCTATGGTGTTAGTGAAGGCACCCACGTCGTACTCTACGATTCCTTGATGAATATCTGGGCCGCACGCGTGTGGTGGATGTTACGCGCGTTTGGCTTTGATAACGCAGCTGTCTTGAGTGGCGGCTGGCGCAAGTGGCGGAAAGAAGAGCGTCCGGTATCAACTACACCGACAAAGCACGCTTTTGGACATTTTGTCGCGCGTCCCCGCCCGCAGTTTATTGCCCGTAAAACAGACGTACTGGCGGCGATAGACAGTGGAACGACTTGCCTCATTAACGCGCTCACGTCAGAAGAGCACGCTGGAAAAGGACAATCGCGCTACAAGCGTCCTGGGCGTATCTCATCAAGCGTAAATGTTCCTTTCATGACACTGGTCGATCCAGAAACACATGCCTATCTACCGGCAAAGCAGTTACGCGCCCGATTTGCGGAGGTTGGGGCGCTAAGTCGAAAACACGTCGTTACCTATTGCGGTGGCGGTATTGCGGCGTGTAGTGATGCATTCGTACTGACACTGCTCGGCATCGAAAACGTCGCTATTTACGATGGCTCACTCACTGAGTGGACTGACGATCCTGAAACGCCGATGGAAACGGATTGAACTATCAAAAGGGAAAATGGCGAAAAGGGGAAAGTTGTGCTGTATGCGTTTGGTCGCCTGCCGTTTTTCTTTTCCCCTCTTACCCGCTTCGCCTTTTCCCCCAAACTTCAATTGAGTTGCACATGCCAAGGCGTCTTAACTCGAGAGCTATAAACCGCCACAGGTCTACGGCTCCCGATTCCACTCTCCCTTTGGTGCGATACGCGTTGCGTGCGGAATTACGCCCTGTCCACAGCGTTGAATCTGTTCTTCTAGCTCTTCCTGCTTTCCTGAAGGGCAATCCAAGAACAGAATGACCAAAGAGTACCCAGCATCCGCAAAACGCGAGAGATCATCAAGTACTTGTTCTGTCGTTCCTGTACAGATGCGGCGCGGCTTTGCTTGTGCTTCAGGAGCGTTAGCTGCCGTCAGTCGTGCCGAGGCGACGCCGATCATTGAGAAGCGCGATAAATCGCGTTTGAGTTTCTCTGCCTCACGACGAATGAGGTCCTGCAAGTCTGTGTAGCGAGCCGGGTCGGCGTAGGTATCGAGAAAGATCGGATAAAACCCATCGCAGTAGCGAATGGCGCGACGCGCCCCACCAGCAGTGACACCACCATAGAGAATCGGCGGATGTGGACGTTGTACCGGCTTGGGGTCCATGGACAGATTATTGAACTGATAAATTTTGCCTTGAAAATTTACGACATCATTGGTCCATGCGCGCTTGTAGATTTCGATACATTCATCTGTCCGCGAGCCACGCCCTTCATAGGGCACCCCCAGCGCCGTGAATTCCTCTTGCCTCCACCCAGCACCAACGCCGAAAAGTAACCGTCCGTTAGATAAATGGTCGACAGTTGCGAACTGACGCGCATCGTTCAGAGGGTGACGATACGGCGAAATTAATACACTGGTCCCCAGTTTGAGGCGGCTCGTGCTCACCGCCACAGCTCCCATCATCACTGCCGCATTGAGCATATTGTGATGGGATTCGTAGGCACGTTGGCCGGACGTATTTGCCACATGCTCGCTGGCCGATTGTAGTGGCATACAGACGTGGTCAGGAAACCACATCGAGTGAAACCCCTGCTGCTCGATGAGTTGGGCAATACGTACTGGCTGCATCGCACGCACTGACATACTGCGCAGAAATGCATTAGTGTTGTCACGATACATGAGGCCATGGGTGGTCGCGTACATGCCGATATGCATGGCGTTCTCCTTCATAAGGCTGGCTGTTGTAGGTGCCAATCCGTCGCTTGCTGATAGGCCCATGCAACACGTAGGACCAGCGCCTCATTCCAGTGACGTGCCGCGATCTGGAGGCCAATCGGCATGTGTTCTTGAGTGAATCCGCATGGGACGCTGATCACCGGGATTTGCGCAAGATTGAACGGGTACGTGAACCGAGTGAGCCGTCGTGTCGTTTCTACCCCTTCACTCTCCTCGATGATTGGTGCAGCAATCCCACACGTCGGCGCAAGTAGAATGTCATAGCGAGTAAAGAGATCTTCCATTTTCCGTTGCCATTCGCGTTGCGCCTGACGAGCCAGTGCGTATTGCACGCCAGTAACTGCCGCACCACGATTCAAGCGCGTCATCACATCTTGACCAAAGTCCTGCGGGCGCTCCGCCCGTCGAGCCAGGTGATAGGCTGCGGCATCAGTGAGAATTAACTCGCTCATGCGATCAATGGCATCTTCCGCACCAGGCAACCCCACTTCTTCCACCTGTGCACCAAGTTCCTGCAGTGCCCGCGCCGCATGCTGAACCGCATTTATCACTGCTGGTGCTGGCTCGGTCTGAAAATGACCGCTACACAAACCAATGCGCAATCCTTTGACACCATCCCGCAACGTCGCAAAGTAATCAGGCACTGGTGCAGCTATCGAGGTCGGTTCGTCTGGATCATAGCCGGCAACGACTTGCAGCAAATGCGCGACGTCTTCTGCCCGTCGCGCCATGGGGCCGATCGTGTCAAACGTCCAACTGACCGGAATCACCCCACGAATACTGACGCGGCCAACGGTCGGACGAATCCCGGAGATACCGTTCAACGCTGCCGGAATACGCACCGAACCTCCAGTGTCGGTTCCGATGGTTGCCAGTGCCATATCGGCAGCAATTGCCGCACCAGAGCCGCCACTTGAACCACCAGGAACACGGCTTGGGTCCCAGGGATTCCGACACGGCCCAAAATGCGGATTGCGCGTTGTCGCACCAATCGCCCATTCGTGCATATGGGTCTTCCCGAGAATGATTGCACCAGCACGACGTAATCGTGCCGCAACTTCACTATCTGTAACAGCAACATTGTCGTGTAGGAATTTTGCGCCGGCGGTCATCCGTGCGCCGACAACATCGCAGTTATCTTTCAGCGCGATCGGAATACCGTGCAACGGACCGAGGAATTTACCTTGCCTCACTTGCTGTTCCGCCGACTTTGCCATTGCGAGCGCTTCCTCAGCCATCACCGTCAGATATATGTTAAGCGTAGAGTTCAATTGGGTGATCCGTTCGAGATATACGCTCGTCAGCTCGACTGGCGAGAGCTGACGAGCGCGAATGCGCCTAAGGGCCTCAGTAATGCCGAGTTGCAAGAATTCTGCGGAAGCCATGCTATTCGTCCCTCCTTCGTGTTCTTGCCATAGCACGGACACTTGACCCGAACAAGAAAAGTATGACGACGGGCACGTAAAAAGGAGAGAGGCGCATTGCGTGCATCCCCTCTTCCCTTGCATTCCGTTCCAAGCAGTGATTTAGGAGAGGCAGCATATCTGCACGAAGGAGCGCCACATGCGAAAAGACCCCTTCACGATCTCTGTCCCAGAAGCGACACTGACTGATTTACGCGAGCGATTGGAAAAAACCCGCTGGCCACAGGATTTCGCCAATGCCAACTGGGAGTATGGTACCAACCTAGCGTATCTCAAAGAGTTGGTCGATTACTGGATTCACCAATACGACTGGCGCAAACATGAGCGGGAAATAAATACCTTCTCGCATTACAAAACCACGATCGAGGATGTCCCCATTCACTTCATCCACGAACCTGGCAAAGGTCCCAAACCAATTCCGTTGATCCTCAGTCACGGCTGGCCGTGGACGTTTTGGGACCTAAACAAAGTCATTCGCCCACTTGCCGACCCTGCAGCCTTTGGCGGTGATCCGAATGATGCATTTGATGTGGTGGTTCCTTCACTTCCCGGCTATGGCTTCTCCACCCCACTTACCACACCAGGAATCAATTTCTGGCGCACTGCCGATCTCTGGGTCACGCTGATGAAAGACGTCTTGGGGTATCAGAAATTCGCCGCTGAAGGCGGCGATTGGGGAGCGCTCATCACTTCCCAACTCGGCCACAAGTATGCACAACATTTGATTGGTACCTACATGCATCTGATGGTTCCGCTGGATGTGTTCATTGGTGGGCTGCCAGCCGAATCGGAGTACGGACCTGACGAAAAGGGCTGGTACCAACGCAATATGAATTTCTTCAGCGCTGAAAGTGGCTACTCAGCCCTGCAAACCACCAAGCCACAGACCATCGCCCACGCATTGAACGATTCACCGGCAGGCTTGTGTTCGTGGATCTTGGAAAAGCGCCGTACGTGGAGTGATTGCGATGGCAACGTCGAGAAGCGATTCACGAAAGATGAGCTGCTCACCACTATGATGTTGTATTGGATCACAGAAAGTTACGGAACATCCGCACGCTATTACTACGAATGCGTTCATAACCCGTGGCAAGCCTCGCACAATCGCACACCGGTAGTAGAGTCTCCCACAGGGATCGGGGTATTCCAGAAAGAAGTGATCTTGTTGCCACGCCAATGGGCAGAGCGTTATTACAACCTGAAGCACTGGACCACGATGCCCTCAGGCGGGCACTTTGCCCCGATGGAAGAACCGCAGCGACTGGTTGAAGATATCCGAACCTTCTTCCGTCTATTACGGAAATAGAGTCAGCATCATGACGAACGCCAGAGGCCATCACCCTCCGGCGTCTGCTCTCTCAGGCAAGGAAGCAGTGCCACGAACTTCTCTCTCCAGAGATTGTAGAAACCTGCTTGATATTCGCCTTCTATTCGCCTATTGATGGGTGGCCATGACAAACGCAGACACAAAAGCACAAACTCTCTCACCAAACGTCATGCGCAAACTGACCGCCATCCTCAGCGCAGACGTCAAAGGGTACAGTCGTCTCATGAGTGCGGATGAGGTAACGACAATCCGTACGCTCGGAACGTACCGGGAACAAATGACCACACTTATCGGGCAGTATCGTGGGCGCGTGATCGACTCCCCAGGAGATAATCTGCTGGCGGAATTCGCCAGTGCTGTCGATGCCGTACAAGGTGCTGTCGAGATCCAGCGTGAGCTGAAACAGCGGAACGAAACGCTTCCCCCCGAGCAACGCATGGAGTTTCGCATCGGCATCAATGTCGGTGATGTCATCGTTGAAGGCGACCGCATCTATGGCGATGGCGTCAACATTGCCGCGCGACTGGAAGGATTAGCTGATGGCGGTGGCATCTGTATCTCCGGCGCGGTACACGAACAGGTGGAGAATAAACTGCAATTCACCTATACCGATCTCGGAGAACAAACCGTTAAGAACATTGCCAGACCCGTACGCGTCTTTCGTGTCCTCCTTGAGCCACGCCCCGAAACCGAGGGCGAGGAACACAGTGAAACCACTCCTCCGCTTGCACTCCCAGACAAACCGTCGATCGTGGTCTTGCCCTTCTTAAATCTCAGTGGCGATACCGAGCAGGAATACTTCAGTGACGGCATTACCGAGGATCTTATCACCGACCTCTCGAAACTGTCTGGTCTCTTCGTCATCTCGCGCAATTCTGCATTCCTGTACAAAGGTAAGGCGGTTCGACCTGAACAGGTAAGCAAAGAAGTAGGGGTACGCTACCTCCTCGAGGGTAGCGTACGCAAAGCGGGTAATCGCGTGCGGATTACCGCACAGCTGATCGACGCCACTACCGGCTATCATCTTTGGGCTGAACGGTATGATCGTGAGTTGCAAGATATCTTTGCCGTTCAGGATGAAGTCACACAGAAAATCGTTACTGCACTAAAAGTGAAACTGACTCCGAGTGAACAAGAACGCGTTCACCGCGCACCAACCAACAATTTGGAGGCATACGACTTTTTTTTGCGCGGACTTGAGTGCCATTCTCATCGGACCGAGGAAGCGAATACCCAGGCCCGACAGATGTTTGAACGGGCAATTGCCTTAGATGCGCAGTTTGCTGCTGCCTACGCCATGTTAGGACGGACGTATCTCACGGAACTCGTCTTTCAGCTCGGAAAGAAAGACTTGGCAGTAGAGCGGTTGTTTGTCTTGGCGCAGCGTGCAGTCGCGTTAGACGACACCCTGCCAATCGCGCATGAAACACTGGCCTATGCCTATTTAGGACAGAAACAGTACGATCAAGCCATCGCCGCAGCCCAACGTGCCATCGCACTTGATCCAAATTCTGCTGATGCCCATGTCACATTAGGAGAGATCCTCTGTTTTGCTGGGCAGCCAGAAAAAGCGCTTGCACTGGTCGAACAAGCGATGCGCTTGAATCCCCGTTACCCAATGTCGTACCTGTGGTCGTTGGGGCAAGCCTACGCTTTTTTGGGAAGAACGGATGAGGCTATAGCCACGGTAAAACGCGTCCTCGTGCGGAATCCTGACCATATCACCGCCCATATGATGCTGGCAGTCATTCTCGGTGAACTTGCACGCACTGAAGAGGCGCGGCAAGAAGTCGCAGAGATTTTGCGAATCAATCCTCAGTTTTCTCTTGCTAACCTTCGGAAGCGCATTCCGTACAAAGATCCAGCAGCATTGGAACGAATGGTGACAGGGTTGCAAAAGGCTGGACTACTGTAACAGTTCGCTCGCTTCCTTCCAAACAACGATAGGCGTAACATCCCTACCCTACGCTGCTTGAGATCAAGAGATTTAGTGGGCCAGAAATGTCTCCGCTGGCAGTCCTGAGACGATCACGCGAAACTGCCCTGGGAGTTGTTTGTAAAGAGCAGTCTGGCCAGGTTTGGCGTAGAGATATTCTTGTTCTCGGAGTTGCCGTGCACCACGCGGCGGCGGAGGCATCGTGCCGCCTTGACGGAGGCATAGCACTTGTCCCTCTTCCCCTTGGTAGACAGTAATCACTGCTGGTTTTCCACCAATCTGAACGACGATCCCGCCGTTGAGCACATAGCCAGCTGGTCGCAGATCCGGCACATAGACAGAAAAGTTTAGATGTTCTGAAGCCTTAAGGGCGTTCTCGAGTTCACGCGGTTCATTAGTTGCGTAAGCAAGCGGCAACTCGCCAGTCTTAACCGCCCTGTAGTATGCCGCCGCCGCATCAAGGACAGCCTGTTCAGTCTGTTTGGCTTGTTCTGGAGCACGAACTGGGCTCTTCGAGGAGGGACCCTGGTCCTTCGGTAATACAAACGTCAGTAATAAGACCGCAGCGGCAACCAGGACAAACGCTGATTGCGGCGATCGTAGCAAGGACGCGAACTGGTCACGTACCTGCTGCCACCACTGTTGGAGGGGTGAACTTTCGGCTGCTATTGCCATACGTAAGCGATGTTCAACGTCAAGGGGAATCGGAACTTCCCAGTGCCAGGTACGGGCAATCTGTCGGAATCGTTGTTGATCGGCGAAGAGCAATGAACAGTCTTTACAACTCGTGAGATGGCGTTCGACCTCCTGCCGTTCGGCGAAAGCCAGACTTCCGTCCACATGAGCAGC
>JAYVFX010000170.1:0-6345 GCA_043772795.1 Deltaproteobacteria bacterium | reverse complement strand
ATCAGCACCGACAAACTTCCGCTACGGCCCGCGCGAATTGAAGAGCCCCTCGCCACGAACGTTGATCTTGAGACACCCGAAAGTAACCAGACTCGCTTGGTCTTCTTCTTTCGCCGTATCCTGCATCCCCTCTTACGCACGCTACAGACGCGATACCAAGCAGTTACAGAACTACGGTGGACGTTCACGTTAGACGATCATACGCAACACGACGATCAGCTTCGCCCGGCTGCCCCAACTTTGAATGACTCCCAGCTCATTGATCTCGTCCGGATGCGACTTGAGACCCTTAACCTGTCGGCTGGGGTCACAAGAGTAAAGCTTACAATTGACAGTTGTACGGCAAGCGATGAGCAATTGCGACTTTTTTCTAGCAATTATCGTCGAGACTATGCTGCTGCCAATCGCACACTAGCACGGGTGCGAGCTACGTTTGGCCCGCACACAGTGCGGCGTGCACGCCTCCGCGCTGGACATCTGCCGGAAGCACAGTTCGTCCGGGAAGCGTTGGATGAGGTCGCTCAGCCTCATCCATGTCTCGTTCCAGAGCTTATTTTGGTGCGTCGACTGCTCACTCAACCGCTTACTTTACTGTCCCCACCTACCTTCGCGCTGCTCTTTGCTGATGGCCCCGCTGCTGTCGCACGAACAGAAGAGATTGCCGGTCGCTGCAGTTTCTCGTTAGCTGAGTTGCAGTATCGTTATCCGCTTGAGCGGCTTTCGGATGGAATTTCAGCGACCCCTTGGCTTCGTCATCTCACTATTCAAGGTGCGCGGCAGCGCTATGGTCAAGATGTTCCTACGGAAGTGACCGTACAGATTGAGAAAGAACTCTTCCTGATCACTGAGCTGCAATACGAGGGTACTTTCTTACGATGCCCGAAATCGTTGAGTTTCGTCGGCGAGAAGGCATTCTGTGTCAAGGACGTGGGTCGGCGGCAAATTCAACGGTATGTTATTGCCTGGGGATTACTGCGATCGATCCGGTACGTATGGGTTTGCTGTTTGAGCGCTTTCTCTCGCGTGAGCGCGCTGAACCTCCGGACATTGACCTCGATATTGCCCATGAACGACGAGAGGAGATTATTCAGCAGGTGTATGCCAAATATCATCGCTCGCACGCCGCAAGGGTCGCCAACGTCATTCGCTATCGTCCTCGATCGGGCCGTCCGTGATGTCGGCAAGGTCCTGGGATTACCTGCAACGACACTGACTCGTGTAGCCAAGCTGCTTCCCCACTATGGAACAGTGGCGGAAGCAGTGCTGACACAAGCTGGCCTTGATCCTGGCATTCCTGTTCATCGTCATTTGTTACGTGTCAGGGTCCACGATGTCGTGGACCCTGACACGTATTAGCCTCAACGCAGCGGTTTAACCGCACTGGCCGAAGCAGGCGCTTTTGCCAGCATCGGGGAGGATCGTCGCACAGCCTTGTGGCACGTCCAAGCAGTCACTCCTCTCGCGCACGATGCCTTAGCACTAACGGCACGGGAGTCGAGGCCTTCGTTTTCTCCGCTTACACAGAGTGATCAA
The DNA here is from genome assembly GCA_043772795.1 of Deltaproteobacteria bacterium. Lineage (GTDB taxonomy): Bacteria > Desulfobacterota > Binatia > Bin18 > Bin18 > VGTJ01. The sequence continues at coordinate 4,812 of JAYVFX010000170.1, read as the reverse complement.
ATTACCTGGGATTATCAGCGCACCTCATACAGCGTGCGTGGGCATCCGCTACAAGCGCTCCGCGCCGAACTGACAGTTCTTGGTATACCTTCAGCTCGGGTTATACAAACGCTTCCAAACGGAGCGCGCGTCCGTTATGCCGGTCTCGTCATCAGCCGCCAACGACCGAGTACCGCCAAAGGGGTCGTGTTCATGACCTTAGAGGATGAAAGCGGGTTTGTGAACGTTGTCCTGTGGGCAGCAGTGTACAGCCGAGACAAAGTGCTCGCTAAAACGGCGACTCTGCTTGGGGTGACAGGTCGCTTACAATCGCAAGACGGAATCGTGCACCTCGTCGCTCAACAGTTATGGGTCCCGCAAGTGCGACAAGGCCCAGTGCGAGTCACAAATCGAGATTTCCATTGACGAGACGAGCGATGCTCTTTCTTCCGATTGACACCTGTGGCGGTAGGTCTTAGGCTGGCCACGCATTTTATTGAAAAAGGACGAGACTGATATGCTCCTGACATTCCACAAGCGGCACCCATACTTCTTCGCTGAAGTAAGCCCGATCAAGCTTCGCGACGTTGATGATTGTGAAACCCTCAAACAGATCCGCGCAGGTATGGACGAGTACGCAGTGCTGGTATTCCATGATCAGTTTCTCACTGATGACGAACATATTGCCTTTGCCCAACGCTTCGACGGCCAGCTCCATACCAAAACCGGTATCAGCGCCCTGCAAAAAAACCGCTTAGGGAACGAAGCACTGGCAGACATTTCCAACCTCGACGAAACTGGTGAAATCCTCAAGTCCGGCGATCGTCGCCGCATGTATGGTCTGGGCAATCGCTTGTGGCATACGGATGCGTCATTCCAGGATCCTCCGGGTCGCTACTCGATGCTCGCTGCTAAGGTGATTCCAGCGGTTAGCGCAGATACCCAGTTTGCTGACATGCGCGCTGCCTACGATGCGCTTTCTCCAGAGCTAAAGATTCAGCTTGATGGACTCCGTGTCCACCACTCTATTGCTTACTCGCGCCATGTTCTAGGTTTTGAATTTTCTGAGAAAGAACAAGAAATTCTCAAAGGCGCAGTGCACCCACTTATTCGCACCTTTCCTGGTTCAGGACGCAAGTCACTGTATGTTGCGTCGCACGCGTCACAGATTGTTGATTGGCCAATACCCGAGGGCCGATCGTTACTCCGCGAACTCATTGAGCACGCGACCCAGCCGCAGTTTATCTATCGCCATGTGTGGCGTGAGGGTGATTTAGTTATCTGGGACAATCGCGCCACCATGCACCGCGCAACGCCGTTCGCGGATGACAAACATCGCCGCGAACTGCGACGTGTCACGACACTTGATATTCCGCTGACTGCTTCAGCTTAATCTTATCTGGGAACAATACTGCACCATTGTTCCCTTCCTATTATTAATCCCCTCCCGCGAGGTACGAGATTGCCCTGGCCTCATACCTCGCAAAGTGCTAGAGCTGGCCTCCTGATCGACAAAAAAGGAGGAACTCATGGCAACAGTACCATCACCAGCAGTGGCCGCCGCACGGGAGAAAGTCCGCAAAATCGCTCCAAAGCTCATCGATCTCACCGAAAAAGTCGTCTTCGGTGATGTATGGGAACGTCCAGGCTTATCAAAACGTGACCGTAGCTTGATCACCGTAGCCGCGCTCATGGCCACGTATCGCCCTGAGCAATTGCGCGTGCATATCGCGCGTGCGCTTGAGAATGGCGTAACCAAAGAGGAGCTGGGAGAACTCATCACTCACCTGGCTTTTTACTCTGGATGGCCAACCGCAATGACTGCTGCCACCATCGCCCAGGACGTTTTTGAGCAGAAGTAACACACAGGCTACACGGACGGTTGTGGTCTGTGGATGGAGACGATTATGAAGGTAGGCTTCATCGGACTTGGCACGATGGGCGCGAAGATGGCCGCTAACCTACAGAAGGCAGGTCATCAGCTTGTCGTGCACGACTTGCGGCGTGAGGCAGTAACCGAGCTTACCACTCATGGTGCTGTCTGGGCCGATTCACCGCACCATGTCGCTGCTACATCAGAGGTGGTGTTTACCTCGTTGCCTGGACCAGTGGAAGTAGAACAGATAGCGCTGGGTGAAGGCGGATTGCTGTCGGGGATGCAGACCGGTTGCGCATATTTCGATTTATCGACCAACTCGCCTGACGTGGTGCGTCGTATCAACGCTGCCTTTGCTGCCCGTGGTTTCCAGATGCTCGATGCGCCTGTCAGTGGCGGTCCGCGCGGCGCTGCAACTGGCAAGCTCGCGATCTGGGTTGGTGGCGATAAAGAAACCTTCGATCGCTACAAACCTGTGCTTGACGCGATTGGTGACCAAGCACGATACGTTGGAGCGATCGGCTCGGCCACCGTCGCCAAGCTCGTGCATAACTGCGCGGGGTATGCGATTAATCGCGTACTCTCCGAAGTCTTCACCATGGGAGTGAAAGCGGGAGTAGATCCGCTGACGCTGTGGGAAGCGGTGCGACAAGGCGCACTAGGACGGATGCGAACGTTTGACGGCCTGGCTAATCACTTCCTGCCTGGCACCTATGACCCTCCAGCTTTTGCGCTCCGATTGGCACATAAGGATGTAACCCTCGCAACGGCTCTCGGACGTGAGTTGCACGTACCGATGCCGATGGCAAACCTGGCCCTGGATGAATTGACCACAGCACTGAACCGTGGCTGGGGTGACCGCGATTCACGGTCGGCGATGTTGTTGCAGCAGGAACGCGCTGATGTGCAAGTCGCGGTTGACGCCGAACGCCTCAAAACCGCGTTGGAACGGGATGGAAAAGATAAAAAGTGAGTTAAAGAGGAAACAAACCATGCCCAACAACATCCCGGAATACAAAATTTACGCGCTCAAGTACGCCACCCGCGAAGCGCGGCGAGCGGACCACTTCATCGGCGGCGACCCGCACGATGGTCCCATGCCCATGGACTATTTCACCTGGGTCGTTGTCGGACCAGATCGCGTCTTTCTAGTTGACACTGGGTTCACGGCAGAAGTTGCAACTCGCCGCAAACGCACGTTTCTCCGCTGTCCGATCGACAGTTTGCGACTGCTCGACATTGATCCTGATGCGGTGACTGATGTCGTGCTCACGCACTTGCATTACGATCATGTTGGAAACTTCCACAAACTCCCACACGCACGTTTCCACCTTCAGGAAAAGGAACTCACCTTCGCCACCGGTCGGCACATCCGATATCCCTACTTCGCCCACGGCTTTGAGGAAGAAGATATCGTCGGCATCGTACGGCTTAACTTCAGACAACGTCTCGACCTCTACAATGGTGATGTTGAACTCGCGCCGGGGCTCTCATTACATTTTGCTCCTGGACACACCGCTGGGTTACAAGTTGTGCGGGTGAATACCCAACGAGGTCAGGTCGTACTCGCGTCCGATTCGAGCCATTATTACGAAAATCTGCAAACCAATCGCCCCTTCATTGCTGTCGTGGACATTGCGGCAACGCTTGATGCTTTCCGCACGGTTGAACGCTTAGCAACCTCAGGTCGTCACATCATCCCCGGACATGATCCACTGGTGATGAAACACTACCCTGCTGCGTCAGAAGCGCTAACGGATGTCGTCGTGCGGTTGGATGTCGATCCTATTGTTTGAATAGTAACACAGAGTGAATATCGTTCCCTCACAAAGATCTGGAGACGTTTATGTCATACGCTAACGCCAATGGAGTAAAGCTCTACGTCGAAGAAACCGGCACTGGATATCCCATTGTGTTTGTCCACGAGTTCGCAGCTGATCACCGCGAATGGGAAACGCAAGTCCGCTACTTCTCGCGCGACTATCGCTGCGTTACCTACGCAGCGCGGGGCTATTCGCCTTCAGATGTTCCGGACGATCCTGCTGCCTATCACTACACCAATTTTGCGGATGATATTGGTGTGGTGATGCGCCACTGTGGCGTATCAAAAGCACATATTGTGGGACTCAGCCAAGGAGCGTATGCCACGCTGGTGTTCGCGCTGCGGCATCCCGAGATGGTGAGTGCGCTCGTCGCAGCCGGGGTCGGCAGTGGTTCACCACAAGAGCAGCGGGAGGATTTTAGGCAGCAATGTGCAGTCAATGCGCAACGGTTCCTAACGGAAGGGTCGCAGAAAATGGCCCAAGAAACTGGCGTTGGCGCGACACGGGTGCAACTGCAGAACAAAGATCCTCGTGGATGGCAGGAATTCGTCGACCATCTCAGCCAACATTCGGCCAAAGGGTCGGCGTTGACGATGCGCAATTATCAAGGTGAACGTCCGTCGCTGTACGACTTTGCCCAACAGTTTGCCGAGCTCACGATTCCCACATTGGTCATTGTTGGCGACGAGGACGATCCGTGTGTTGAAACCAGTATATTTTTGAAACGGGCCATCCCGACTGCCGGATTGTTTGTACAACCTCGATCCGGCCATGCGATTAACCTTGAAGAACCAGCGGCTTTCAATCGTGAGGTCCTGGAGTTTTTTAGTACCGTCGAACGGGGGCGCTGGGGTCGACGTGATCCGAGAGCTGCTCTCGGTGCAAAACCGTTGCGTTGATCTCAAACACAACCATCGCGCAACCCGCAACAAGAAGGGGGACCTTATGGATATGACTGAATTGGAACGACGCTTAACTCGGATGGAAGACCTCGAATCGATCAAACAACTAAAAGCGCGCTATTGTGAGATATGCGACGACGACCATAATCCAGACAAGATGGCAACTCTCTTTGTCGAGGACGGTATTTGGGAAGCTGAGGGATTCGGCAAAGCCCAGGGACCTCAGGGAATT
>JAYVFX010000169.1:0-3097 GCA_043772795.1 Deltaproteobacteria bacterium | reverse complement strand
GTGATCACGCCCTTTTGCACGAGGCGCGCCACGCCACCGGGAATGACTTCAGTATGAATACCGATGTCATTCTTATTCTCCAGATACATTGCCAGTGGTGATGACACGCTGCCGAGGCCGATTTGCAAGGTATCACCGTCATTAATCAGCTCATTCGCAACCAAGGTACAAATAATTTCCGTAGCAGCGACCTCTTCTTCATTACGTACCGTCGCAGGCAATGCCGCAGCCGGTGCGGTTGGTTCGACAAAGTGAGAAATTTCCGACACATGAATAAAATTTTCACCACCAGTGCGGATGAAATCTTCATGGACTTCACCCATCACAACCCGTGCGGCCGCAGCCATAGTTTTCGACATGAAGACACCAGTGCCAAAACTACAATAGCCGTGCTTATCTGGTGGCGAGACTGGCGTCAGATACACGTCGCACGCTAACCCTGGTGGCAGTTCGTGGTAGCGGTAGTACATGACTGGAACGAAATCCACCTTCCCTTTCTCCATCATCGGCCGAGTGGTCGCCCCTAGGTAACAGGTCTGCATCGTAAAGGCCTGATCCGAGCCGGGTTGGTCCCAGTTGAAAAGGGGGCCGATCGTACCGACCGTAACATTACGAAGCGAGTCTTTTCGTGCCAGGAGAGCGTCACACAACGTTACCGGTGTTGCATGAAGCCAGTTCACTTGCACTGAATCTCCATCACGGACAGCCTTCATTGCTTCCTGGGCGGAGACGAGTTTGTCGCCGCAACGGTCGCGCCACTCCATAACGATCCTCCTTCATCAATCTCGCCCGGAGCATAGACCAGCCGCAAAGGAAAGCAAAGCGCGGCGCAGAATTCTTTCTTTCCGCTCCTGATCATGGTACGGAAGGAGAGACTTAGCGTAGGTCAGCCCGGGAGAATATATGGAAATTCGTATCGAATATTGCGCAGCCTGAAACTACGAGCCTGAAGCCGTCAGTCTGACGGAACAGTTGCTCAGCGAATATAAACAGCGTGTGAAATCACTTATACTCGTCCCTTATGATGATGGCCGCTTTGAAGTGTTTGTCGATGGCAAGAAGATTTATTCCAAGAAAGCCACGGGCAAATTTCCGCAGTATGAAGAGGTGCATACGGCGGTAGAGAAGCAAACTGTTGGATAGAAGACAGGGAACTTGGCTTCCAATATCCAGCGTATACGTTCAAATAGGCCACAGTTCATCAAACGTCACAGGCGGTGCACCTGGAGATATTCTACTAAATCAGACCACAGAAGATTAGTACACCAGGATTGTCACCCTGAGTGAAACGAAGGGTCTCTCAGAGAGATTCGCCACGGAGTTTATCCTGAGCGCAACGAAGTGGGGTCGAAGCCTGTCCTGAGTCTTGAGCCTGTCGAAGGATCGAAGGGGGCTCAAAATGACCCAACCGAGCGGTCATCTTATAAAGTGTACGAATGTCATGTGGTTCGATTTAGTAGTCCGTCCGGGTGGTTTTGATGGATGATGAGGGGTGGCGTCATTCCCGCGGAAGCGGGAATCCAGTCTTTGTTTCCTGGATTTCGGGTCGCGGCCCCTGGCCTTGCCTGGAATGACGGGCTGCCATGAGTGTCGGGTATGGGTTGAGCATTTTGTTTCTGAGCAGGAGCCCCTCGACTTCGTTTCACTACGCTCCAGGCAGGCTCCGCGACGAAGCAATCTCTATCTGTCAAAATCTCTGTGGCGAACCACCAGGTCCCATTTGACCATTACTACTGGGACCTTTTTCTCTCTTTTCGTATCATGTGAACCGATCTGAACCGAAATCTGAACGATATTGGACTTTTTCCGAACCGAACCCTTGGCTAAGGCTTATCGCAGAATTGGGGGAAACCCCAAAGGCAATGAGATATTTCCCCTGTAGATTGATAGGGCAATACGCAGAAAAAACAGGAAACCACCCGTCCCTGTAGAAGATAGCGAGGGAGTATGACACAGACAGCCATCCAGGCGAACCAGTCGTTCCATCGGTGGTTACACACCAGCGCAGGACGTTTAATCACCCAGAGTTTGATCGTGCTGCTGACTATCCAGGGCTGGCCGCTCCAGGAGCTGAGTCGCTCGTATCGCTGGCAGCTGCCGGTGTCCCTGGCGTGGCTTGCGCCGGTGAGTACCGCAATGGTCCAGTGGATCGGGCAACAGAGTGCTGCGGCCGCCAATGCCGCGCGCATTTTTACCATTGATCCCTCGTGCGCAGGTCCCGGTGATACCGTGCGGATAACCGGCAACGGCTTTGGCGCGCAGAACATGCTGATCTACGTGGGCGGGCAAGAAACCAGCCCCGGCGTGATTACTGGTGGCGCCCAGGCCCAAGTGGTGAGTGCCTTTGGCAACCGAGCGACGTTCATCGTGCCCGCGACGGCCACCCCCGGCGTGAGTATTGTCTGGGCCGTGAATCCGGGCAGCCATGCCGGCTCGATCGCCTTTAGAGTGAAAACCGCCGAGATCTGTGGCGATAATATCGATCAAGACTGCTCGGGCGTGGCCGATGATCCAGCCTTCTGTACCCCGGTCAATCGCCCTCCTCTCGCCAACGCGGGGCCAGATCAAACCCACCCGGTCAATACGACGGTGCATCTCGACGGCACGGCATCGACCGATCCCGATGGCAATCTCCTCACCTTTAGTTGGGTCTTTGTGAGCAAACCCGCGACCAGTACCGCCACGCTGAGCGCAGCGACGAACGCGACGCCGACCTTCACGATTGATAGGGCGGGGAGTTACACGCTCCAGCTCACGGTCAATGACGGGCATGGGGCCAGTGCCAGTGACATGGTCGTGATCTCGACCAGTAATAGCGCGCCGGTGGCGAACGCTGGGCCGGATGCCAGTGGGCAAGTGGGTACGACTCTCACGCTCGACGGCAGTGGCTCCAGTGACATCGACGGCAATGCGCTGACCTATCAGTGGAGTCTCTCCAGCAAACCGACTGGCAGTACCGCGACCTTGACCAATCCGAGCACCGTCAATCCGACCCTAACCATTGATGTCTTTGGTGAGTACGTCGTGCAGCTCACGGTCAGTGATGGCAGCCTCAGTGCGTTCGACACCATGACGATCTCGACGCTCAACACACCGC
>JAYVFX010000168.1:0-5316 GCA_043772795.1 Deltaproteobacteria bacterium | reverse complement strand
CGTACAAAACCGCCAATGCCTCTGGCACCTGCTTATTGTACCGGTTGTCTTTATCGTGGCGTGCCGAGACTCTGTGTCTTCTCCTGCTGTCGAGTACGTACAAGTCGAAGTCCGAGGAATAGGGTTCGATCCGGCCGCGAATTCACCCGTTGTGATCCTACAGAATCGAGAACATACGAGGACGATTCCTATTTGGGTCGGGACGTCTGAAGCGCAGGCGATTCATTTGCAGTTGGAGGGGACGGTACTGCCGCGTCCCATGACTCATGATCTTCTCAAGGATATCCTTGAGAAAGTCGGAGTGGGATTCGAAAAAGTGGTAGTGACCGAGATGAAGGACAATACCTATTATGCGTTTATCCATTTGGCGAACGGCAAGAGTCCGCTGCAGATCGATAGTCGTCCCAGCGATGCCATTGCGTTAGCGTTGCGCTTCCATCGTCCTATCTTTGTTGCCGCACAACTCTTTGACGTTGTGACGCCAGGCGAGACTCACCCGGTCCAGCTAGAACCCGCGAGTGCAAATCGGACGCGAATGTTTTAGTGTTTGTGTATCTACTGTAACCAAAGGAGGATTTATGGCGAATGTATTGGAAGAGAAAGAAGAACTACGTGACTTGGTGACGCGCTATTGTCTATACATTGACTCTGGACGTGATGATGATTGGGTAGGAACTTTTACTGAGGATGGCGTCTTTGATAGCCCGATTCTCGGTCGCTGGCAAGGTAAGACGATGCTTAAACAATTTACTGAGAAGTATCGGTCGTGGACTGGCAACGCCCAACCGCGCCATTGTGTCATGAACGTGTTGCTCAATGTTGAAGGCAATCACGCTACCGGTGAGTGCTATTTGCTCATGACTCATGCGGAAGAAGGAAAGACTGAACTCATTGTTTCTGGTCGTTATGAGGACAAGATGGAGAAAGTGAACGGCAAGTGGTTGTTTACAGAACGCAAAGTGAAGCCGGATAATCGACCCGCGCACAACTAAGTCATTTGCGGATAAGGTCGTTTTGACGTGGAGAGATGTAACCTGCCGCGTCTTTCCACTAGTTATTGTGGAGAAAGACGCTCGATGTGCTCGCACTGTAAGAGCATCGCGCGGCTGTGCTCCTACTCGACGGCTACTTTAATTCAATCGAAATCTGCTTGTAGCGAGTGAGGCCAGCCTTCGTGAGAATGTGGGTGACCCCTTTCACCTTCGACATGAAGACTTCACTGTTTTTAGGTTGAAGGGTTTGCCCATCTGAGTCTGGACCGGGTACGGTGAGTCGGAGCTTGCTGCTTTCTAGACAGACAACACTTTCATCGGATTGGTGGGTATGTTGTGGGGTCGATTGTCCGGGTTCTAAGGTTAGGCTCCAAGCTTTTATACGATCGTTCTCAAAAACGAGCACAGGTTCTGCGGTTGCTTGGGCGAGACTTTGAGAGGTATGGAACAAACCTGTCAGCAGATTCGTTCCACCGAGAATGCTTACGAGCATGCCGACGCTTATGCCAAGCACAAATTGTTTCATGTCCTCTCTGAGGGAGGCAGACCCGGAGGCCTAAACTTACGCCTTGGCTCGTGAGACATACTGTCCGGTCTCAGTATCGACTCGTACGGCCTCGCCTACTGCAATAAAGGCGGGTACACGCACGACCAACCCAGTTTCCATCGTTGCCGGTTTGAGTTCATTTGTGACGGTGGCCGTTTTCATTGCTGGGGGAGCATCACTAACAGTTAAGTCAACGGTCTTCGGCAACGAGACGCCAATGGGTTTCCCGTCGTAAAGATCAATGCGGATTTTCAGATTCGACTTGAGATAGAATATCGAATCTCCCAGATCCTCTTTTGACAGAGAGATCTGCTCGAATGTTTCTGAATTCATGAAAAAATAGTCGCCACCAGTTTCGTACAGATATTCCATGTCTTGCTGTTCAAGGGTGACACGTTCGGCTTTTTCTTCCGAACGGAACCGATACTCGGTTTGCGTCCCGCTGCGTAGGTTACGCAGTTTGCTACGGACGAAGCCCCGCCAGTTTCCCGGGGTGACATGGGTGGTCTCCATGACGCGGTGGAGGTCATTCTGGTGCATAATGACATTTCCGACGCGCAACTGAGTTGCGGATACCAACATACGGGCGATCCTCCTGACTAACGATTAAAACTATGGCCACTGTATCATTGGGGCAAAAAGAGGGAAAGGGATTTATTGCAACTGGTCTTCTCCCGCAGTCGGTGGTGCAAAAATCGGCGAGGCATGATGATGTACGATGAACCACTGGCCATCACGTTTTTCAAAAAGATTGGTTGTGAGTACTTGCGATCGTGATGGGCCATCATAGCCGTGTGCCTCGAGGTTTTCGATCAATACGACCCAGGCGAGGGGACCCGATACTTCCGCACGGACATCGGTTAGGGTGAAACGCATGGAAAAGGTATTGTCAAAAATGCGCTCCCAGCTGGTCATGATCGGTCCCCATCCGCAGAGCAGCGGCCAGCCCGGATGGACACACTTAATATGACTTGCGCGTAACCAGACGCTCTCCATTTCTTTGATCTCGAGTGTTTCGAACGCACGATAGAACGCTTGATTGGCAGAGATGACCGCTTGCACGTCTTCCATAGGTTCCTCTTTCTTCCTTCTCTTACGTTCGCGGGTGTAGGATCGCGAGAAGTCCCTCCCAGCAAATTTTACGGTTTTGGCGCCATGAATACGAGAACCGTGACGCGTTCAGAACTAGGATTACGTACGGTATGTTCGACTCCAGCTGGAGCAAGTGCCGTGTTCCCAGGACCAAGGTTCCGTGTTTCTTGGCCAATGCGGATCTCAGCGATGCCGTTGAGAACGTAATAGATCTTGTCCGATCCCGAATGTGCGTGTGCGGTCTGTGTCTGATTCGGTTCAAAACAGTACACATCGCAAAACATTCGTTCGGTGTCAAAGATGTTAACCTTCTTCATCTTGTCAGGAGTGAAAGTCACCTGCGCGCCGACATCCTTAAATACATCCATAGCGTCCTCACTATTCCACAAATACTAGTTGCTTTGTGTATACTGCACCTGCCCTGGGGATGACAAGCAACTCTGGCGGTTCCTGTGTTTCTGTTGTTTAGCTGTGGTTGCCGTCTTGATGGGGCTGACATGAAATGGCAAACGAAACGGAGAGCAGGAAGTCATGCCGGAGCTGCCTGAAGTTGAAACTGTACGTCGCAGCCTTGAACCATTTCTGGTTGGAAGAACCATTGTTCAGGTTGAGGTCCGTGAGCCACGGTTGCGTCGCCCCATCGCTGCCGGATTTGCTCGGACGCTGACCGGACGGACCATTCGTGCGATCGACCGTCGCGGGAAGTACCTTCAGTTTGGGCTCGATGATCAAACGATCTGGCTTGTGCATTTGGGGATGACTGGACAACTGATTGTTGAAGCCTACGCGGCGTTGCCTCTTCGGCATGACCATGTGCGTATCGCGTTCAATTCCGGTCACCATCTTCGCTACAACGATCCTCGTCGATTTGGTCTCATGGCGGTCGGGACTGCGAACGAAATCGCGGCGATGACGAGGTTGGGGTGCGAGCCGCTTGGTCGAGAGTTCACTAGTCGTTATCTTTTGAGCAAAGCGCAGGGGACCAAGCGCACAATCAAAGATGTGCTGATGGATCAACAGGTCGTGGCGGGGGTAGGGAACATTTATGCCAGCGAACTGCTTTTTCGTGCTGGGGTACGCCCAGACCGTATTGCTGCAACACTCGATGAAGCAGAAGTTGATCAGATCGTGAAAATGACGAAAACTGTTTTGCGAGAAGCGATTCGTCACCGTGGCAGTTCTATCTCAGATTACCGTGACGGTGAAGGAAAGCAGGGCGAGTTTCAACAACGCTTTCGCGTGTACGATCGTGAGGGGCAGCTGTGTCGAATCTGTCAAACCGCTATTTGTCGTGACACTCGCGGTGGACGCAGCTCGTTCTTTTGCTCGAGGTGTCAGCACTAACGAGATAAAAAGGGATACGACGCCCTACTCAAGAAGCAGGTGTTCCCCTTGAGTTTCAGGTGCTCCCTGGCATACTGTGCGGAGTGGGAAGTAGAATATTCTTAAGAGGAGGCGGCAGGCGTGGATCTTCCCCAGTGTCGGAAATGTAACAAAGGACTGCTCGTGCCGTTGTCGGACTTTGGTCTGCGCGGAGCGTCCCTTCAGTATAAGGTCTGGAGTTGTATCAACCCAGGTTGTGGTTTCACCATCCGTATTGATAAAGGGATTGTATTATACGGTGTGAAAGTCGGTGAAACGAAACGTCTCTAAGGACAACTTCGTCTATTTCCCTATGTAATACAAGACTACTAGTTTCGACTGGTTCTTCGCGCCACCGCGCTGGTCTGTCATTCTCTGCGTGAAGAGTCTTGTCACAAAAGACAACGAGGCAGGAGCACAACTCCCGCCTCGTTGGTTATCAGTTTACGGTCTCAATAGAGGATCAGTTATTCAACATTGACGCCACCAACGTAAGTCGTGTACTGCCGGTGAGCTGGAAAGGCGGCATCCCAACGCAACGAAGCTTTCTGGCTGTTGGCAAACTGGAGTGAGTACGCGACCGACTGAATTGGTGTTGCCGGAGCGCCCCAGGTTGCAGAATCAGTTGGGTCGTAGTTACAGTAGCCAAATTCTCCGCAGCCGAAGCGGATACGGAACCATCCTCCCGGTGCCCCTGGAGTGATGATGTCTGAGGTCGCTGTAAAGTTGACTTCATTAGGTAGCTTGAACGTGATGGAGTGCTGATTCTCATCTTCATCAAACACGGCAAGACTCACGTCCGCTGCACTTCCACTCGTGACGCGATCTTTCCACAACCACACTTCAGTGCGTCCGCTGAGGGCAGTCACAGAGAAATAACGAACAATCAGGCTGAGCGGCGAGTCGCCAGAACTTTTCGCTGGTGGATAACCGGCAGTGTTCAGCGTCTGAACTCGGTCTCCGCTGAAGCCATCGATCCGCTCGCGGTCATCATATGACCCAGCCGGCGCGCACCCTGCTGCGCCTTGTAACTCGATGCAGCGGTTCAAATAAAAGCCAAGCTGTACACTTGAGTCAAACGGAATGGCTGGCTGTCCTAATCCGCTCACTGAGCTAGTCACCGCGCTCTCAATGCTCACAGCGTTAAATCCTGTAGCGGATCCAGCCGGCAAATCGACCAGGTAGAGATGGCCGAGTAAGATATTCTCGTTGAGGAAAGGATATCCACCTTGGCCGGGGAAGGCTGAAGTAGCTTCACTGACAACATCTGCGGTAATGTACCCGGCAAGAATGGATCCAGAACGTAACTGGTCGACAACCCCG
>JAYVFX010000167.1:0-9643 GCA_043772795.1 Deltaproteobacteria bacterium | reverse complement strand
CTCGCGCGGACAGCTGGAACCGTCGATCCCAGGGAAGTCAGCCTATGTTTTTGCTGGGCTCACAACCTGATTGGAAAGTGAGGGTTAGTTGGGCAACTTTGCTCAATCTCGATCTTTAATTCCGAGCATGGCATCTAGCCCATCACGTATTGACGTTCTCTTGGACAACCCGATAACTAGTGAGCCCATGCCAGCTGATGCAATACGTTCCTTCACAGAACGATGGACAACCATCGGCCTGCTCGACCACTTCATGCATGTGCACCACACGATGCCAGATCGTGCATTCGCCTTCGTTCTTGGGGCTGGTGCCTCGAAGAGTTCTGGAATTCCAACCGGAACGGAACTGGTTCACCAATGGCTCAGCGAGCTCCACCGCCAGCTTGATCCGGACCACTGGGAAAGACCCCTGCATGATTGGGCCACAACCGAGCATCTCGGGATTCCTGGGTTCGACTTTCAGCGAGCATCTGAATTCTACTCTCAGGTGTTCCAGCGCCGTTTTAGTAGAGACCTTGAACAAGGCTACGCGGCCTTGGAGTACGCGATGAAGGACGCCGAGCCAGGCGTAGGATACTCGGTCCTAGCCACAGTGCTCGCCAAAGAGCGTCACAGAGTCGTTATCACTCCGAACTTCGATAATCTGGTTGCGGATGCTCTCATGACCTTTACGGATGCGCATCCGCTCCTGGTTGGTCATGAATCGCTTGCGCACTTTGCCCGGCCCAGGTTACGTCGGCCTCTGGTCGCGAAGGTGCACCGTGATCTTTTTCTTGAGCCGAAAAACACTCCTAGTGATATTTTTGACCTGCCCGATAGTTGGAAAGACGCGCTCCGAGCCCTTTTTGAGCACTATACGCCGATCGTCATTGGCTACGGCGGGAACGACGGCAGTCTTATGGGCCTGTTGAAAAGTATAGAGCCGGGAAAGATTGTGGGCGGAATACTGTGGTGCTACCGCGAGCAGGATGGCCCCCCACGCCAGGAGATCGTCCAAGTGGTTGCTCGCCACTCCGGTGTCTTGGTGCCGATCCTGGGCTTCGACGAACTCATGCTTCAGCTCAACGAAAGATTAGACTATCCCCTCCTAGCCGATATGATCGAGGAGCAGGCCAGGAAGCGTCGTGATCGTTATGTTAGAAGCGTCGAGGAGATCCGAATCCGCCTCAGCATCCCTGCCCAAGATCCGTCAGCAGAAGCGGCACGAATACAAGTGAGTCACGCCCTTATGGTGACGACGGAGAACGATTGGGCGCGCAAGGCCGATAAGGAACCAGACCCCGACAAGCGTGAGAAGCTGTATTGGGCTGGAATCGAACGGTTCCCGACGAGCACTCAATTGTTCACCAACGGTACGCTCTTTTTTGTGAAGCGAGAAAAGTACGACGAGGCGGAGAGTTTCTACCGGAGAGCCCTTGAGCACGACCTTCATCTTCAGACCTATAAGCTCTTGCTAAACTTTGCATCGTTCCTGTGGCGAGTACGGATGAACTACGAGGAAGCCGAACGGATCTATCGACTCGCTTTGGACACCCACCCAAATAACGATCGGGCTACAGTGAACTTTGCAGCGTTCTTACTTGCTCGCGGTCGGTTTGCTGAATCTGCTGACCAGGCGAGGAAGACCCTGGCTTTGTGTGGCGCACAGGCGGACGCGCTCCGGAGTGAGTCCATTGCGGAAGCTCTCTTGTATCTTGGCCTTGTGAAGCGGATTGATGGAATGGACGACAGCGCAGAGCTTGAGAGGCTCAAGGGCCTATTAAGCGCAGGTTTTCAACGCTACTGGCCGCCGTCCGGTGACGCTCTCCAAAAGGCATTAGAACGACTGCAGGATGAGGACCGCCAGCTCTATGCAACACTCGCCGAAGTAGTCTTCGCCAGAAAAAGAATGCTCGACTTAGATATATATCCACGCTGGAAGACCCTGCCGACCGTGCCGTCAGTGTCCGAGTATACGGAGTCCTCGACTCGCGAAAATAACATATAGTGATTATCTTATGTTTCAGACACCTTATGAGGAGAGTGCGAGAGCACCTATTGCTCTCACACCCAATATTCTCCTAGAGAACTTGTTAAACGAAGCATGGCATCGTTTATAACAGATACACAACTCTTTGCCGCAACGAGGGTCGCGGTCCGAGCAGTGAAAACTTAACATAAGCGGCCTGATCAGACATAGTACAAACAGTGAGAGTTTTCACCCTCACTACCCTTCTCATACCCAACTCTCAGCACTGCACCTGCGATGCTACTGCTGCTCTTCCGTCCTCGCGTGCGTGTTTTCACGTCCGTCGTGCCGCTGGACCTACTTCCCAGAGAGCATTCGGTGAAGTTCCTGTTTTGCATCTTCGACACTGTACTCCCATCGCGTCCCACGTTGCGCGACCACATCAGTGAATTCCCACAACGACAGTCCGGCGATTTCTGCCGCACGGCTCTTACTCACTTGGCCCTGTTCATACAGTTTGAGTGCCACTTCTTGTTTCCGTCGCGCAATGCCTTCCCACAGGAGCTGGCGTGCCATGTCGATCTTAGCGACATGTTCGACCTCTGCTAACGCCGCCAGTTCACGTGCCAGTTTCTTGGGAATACGGATGTTTAGCTGTTCAAGAGCTGATTGTGTCGGCATGGTGAGGATTCCTTTCTCCGACTGCGGTCGATTTCTCGGACTGCCGCCCGGAGGGCTTCGACCACTGCCAAGTCCGTGTTCATCGCGCGCCCGATCCGTGTTAGCAAATTATCCCCTTGCGACGCCGACAACGTGCGTTCCAGTACGCCATACAGCGGAAACACTTGGATCGTAATGTACGGAATGTCCTCGGTGCGCGCGACATTCCGTGCGCGTCGGTCTTCGATCAACAAAGTCAGCTTCCGACTCCGCGCACAGGCTAACGTCTCGGCATCAGTATGGCTGATTCCCGCCGTTTTCTTCATCAATGTGGCAGCGAATCGCTTGTCTTCCTCTGATAGCATCACCTGGGAGAACCATCCATCCTCAACAGCTTGCGCCACAATTGTCGCGTCCGCAAAGCCTTTCTGCTGTCCTTGGATCACCACTTCCTCATAAACTGATGGGATCAGGCCGACGCTCCCATAGACCGTATGCAAGGCGGACAATGCATTCACCCGCGCCAACACAATTACTGAGGACGAATCGATTAAGAGTCGCAAAGGGGCCTCGCTCACGAAGATGCTACATTTTGTAGCATAATATCCGAGCTTTGTCGATGTTGGGATGGGTCAATGGACGCTACGCCGTGACATTTTCGAGGGATGCGTTGGGCGTGTCCACTCCCCTTTCTTTCAACCCTGGATATCGTGTTTCAGTTTGAGGACCCCTGGCTAATCTCCACACCGGTGTTGCGCGCAAGAGTCCAGGGAAGATAAAAAGACTCTGCGTATGAGCAAGCATCATCGGCGCAACAAAAATGTTGGTCAACACAAAGGTGGAGGTACGCTCGACACCATGCAGCCACAGATCGAGGCGTTGTTATCCGCAGGGAAAACGCACGATGCAGTGGAAGTAGCGAAGCAACTGGTAAAGCAATCTCCGAGTCCTGCAGCAGAAGCCTTGCTCGTTACAGCGTACCAGGCGCGTATCCACGCACTCCTCACCAGTGGGCTAGCGAAAGAAGCGCAGGCGTTGGGACTGCTCGTCGCTGAGCGCTTTCCTGCCCATCGTGAGGCGATCAGCGGTCTCATTCGTCAAAGCGAGATGTTAGCGGGAAACTTTCAGACACTGCTGACGGAGTTGTTGACTGCCGACCCGGAAAAACGACGTGAGTTAGAAGCCATCCTTGCCCGTGGATTGACCGATCCCGCCATTCTCGCGAATTCATCGATCCTCCCTGCTGATCATCCCTTGAAACGTGCCGCAGCGATCGTCAGTCACTTCTTTGCTGCAGTGACGAGCGGACCCTTGCCCGAAGGCGCGTTGCTTCCCTTAAATGACATTCCCCGGCACTCACCCTTGGCACCGTGGAAATTGCTGATTCGCGCGTTCGATGCCTTGTATCAGTGCAATGATGCGGCGGTGCTGGCTAATCTGGCGGGAATTCCCCCTGAGGTCGGGCCAGCGCGTCTGGTGCCGGTCCTACGGCGCCTCGTCGGAGAGAAAAGCGAGGACTACGCTCCCTCGTTCGCCGTCACCGCGGTATTAAACAAAGTACAAGGGAACCGCACCGTCGTTCGCACCCAACTTGCACAGCTCTCCCACGCGCTCACGGCACGGAATGAACGACAAGCTTTAACAGCAGTGCAGGCGCTGATACCCGTGTTTCAGTCTACTCCCATTGCTCAATGGCGCACGTTCCTGGCCACGCTGATACATCACTGGCAGAGACAGGGCTTTCTGCCGGAAGGATTGTTGCGTGCCCTGCCGAAAAGCAAGACTGATCCTGACATCGTGCGATTGATCGCGTTATCCATGGAGTCAATAGCGTGGGATGCCGCGCTCGATTGGTGGGGAAGTTACTTGACTCTGGCAAAGACGGCTGGGGTCCTGCCTCCGCACGGGCCAGACCTTGCACGTATCTTGTTACACATGGCGGAGGTATTTCCGAAAGATCCCCTCGAGGTGTTGGAGACACTGGATGCGGAGTCTGAAGCGGACGTACGCGCGCAGATTCGTACAGGAGAGCTGGCAGCGCACCATGATCGCGGCGCGTTGTTGGAACAAGCACATACGGCTGATCCAAGCCTGCGCACCTTTCGTGCGCTGGTTTCCCACTGTGATCAATGGGGGGATAACAAGCGCGCAGAGACCGAAGCAGAAGCCTGGCACAAAGCGTACCCACAGGAGTTGGAACCGCTGCTCTATTTGATTCGCGCGGCAGAACGGCGTGGGGCGAGTCGCAAAGCACTTGATCTGTTAGCGGAGGCAGAAGCCCTGAACCGTCTTCATCCGGATGTGCGACAAAGCCGTTTTCGTTTACTGCTGGCCAGTGCAGAACGTCGCCTCCGTGAGGGCAAGGCCACACTGGCGCTTGACGATCTCGAACAGCTTGCACAACAGCCGCGTGCGGCTGAAGGCGAGATCAACGCCTATTTGCTCGCCCTGTCGTGGGCCGCAGCGCTCAAGGCAGGGAACACGGAAGGAGCTGAGCGCTTGGAGCAGCGCTTCTATGCTACGGTGAGCAATCCAGTCCTTAGTGATTTGGTGATCGGTGCGCTCTCGACATCGTTGAAAATTACATTGCCGCGACGAACAGTGAGTGCTCCGCCTGAAGAGGCGATCGCTGGGTTGGCGCGCGCGTGTACGTTGTTTCAGAGTCTTGACCGTACGCTCCCGACACCTGTCCCAGGATTGCTCTCTCAGATAGAGAAGAACATCGCACAGGCTACGCCGGAGCAGCTCCATGCCTTGTGTCGTGGTGGGAGCATGATGGGACGGCCAGCTTTGACGTATACCGCCGCAGGACAGGGGCTGATCCACCAAGGGCCATTACAGTACCGCTTCCTCTTGGCCCGTGGACAAATACTTAGTCAGAGTCGGGGACCAGTAGAACAATCGCGTGCACGTCAGTGCCTGCGTGCTGCTCGTGAGCTCGCGAGTCGCGTACGGGACATGGAGGCCGTACGCGAAGCGTCCCAAGCGCTAGAGGCGCTACCGCCGTGGGATTTCCTCGATTCACTTATGAGTGGATCAGTTCCTGCTCCTGAAGAAGCGCCGACAGCCACAGAGATTTCTCAGGTGATTGCATCCGAAGCACAAAACCGCAAAATTCCCCGTTTTCCTGCCGCCAAGTCTCCGCGCCCGGTGCGCACCAAGAAGCCCAAGCGACCGCGATTGCCCGGAGGAATACTTGATGATCTGTTCTCGTTTCTCGACAACTTTGGTGGCAAATGGTGAGTCGCACGGGGAGTAGCACAACGAAACCGAAGTGAAGAAGGTAACCCTCTATGACGAATGATCCATTTGTTGTCCTCGGTATCGATGAAACTGCGACAGACGATGCCATTCGCGAAGCGTATATCGCCGCGATTCGCATCTCTCCGCCAGATCGTGATCCGGAAGGATTTCGCCGTATTCGTGAGGCGTATGAACAACTGCGTGATCCAGAACGACGCGTCGCCTTGCGGTTGTTTGGACCTGCCCCGTTACCGGACCTGATGACGTTAGCCGACGGCTTTCCCGAAGAACGTCATCATATTGGTCCCGAGCTGTGGCTCAACATTCTCCGGGAGCCACGTCGATGAGTACGATAGACCCACAACGTCGACGGCAAATGATCGAAGCGTTAGAGCACTGGCTCGACAGCGCTGCAGACGCCGAACCTCCGCCCTCAGGAATTCCTGTGGAGCTGGCAACGGATTCAGCGCCAACTCCAGATTTGTTTTCGTTCTTGAGCCAACTCACTGCTCTGACACGTGAGACGCAGTTACAGGGGCGGGCCACTAATCGCTTGCACACGGAGCTGGGAGGCAAGCTAGAGACGATTAGTGAACAGATTGTGAATCTCGATACTAGTATACGTAAAATGAGCGAGATACGGCGTGAAGCGCGCCTCGAAGTTGTGGGAGAGTTACTCGATGTACGCGACCGGTTCGTGCGTGGGATCGACGAAGCGCAACGTCGGCTTGCCGCTCTTCCCGCCTGGCTCGCACGATTTACCCAGCGGCCAGTCTTGGAAGCCGTGATGCAAGGCAACCTGCTTGCACGGGAGCGGCTTGATGAAGTGTTGCGACGTTTGGACGTGCAAGAGATTCTCTGTCTTGGCAAGCCGTTCGACCCAATGCTCATGCACGCGACAGAAGTAGCCAAGACGACCACCGCTCCACCAGGGACGGTGCTAGAGGTTTTTCGTGCTGGCTATACCGCCGGAGGACGTGTGTTACGCTTTGCGGACGTGAAGGTTGCCGCCGATACGTCTGTGAGCGGATTGCAGAAATAGCGATAGGATACCCAGCGCGGTCATACAGTAAGCAGCGAGCCCTCTTCGTGTAGCATGCACCCGGTTGAAGGAGTACCAGAGTATGGTGGAATGTATTGTCGGCATCGATCTTGGGACAACCAATTCGGAAATCGCCGCGTTCATCGATGGGAAGGTACAGGTCATCAGCGCAGGCGGTGAACAAATCATGCCCTCAGTGGTTGGGCTCGCTCCTGACGGGACCCTGCTCGTCGGAACTCCTGCTCGCAATCAGTTCGCGCTCTATCCTGAGCGCACGGTGAAATCCATCAAACGCATGATGGGCACTGACCAGCAGGTCACACTGGGCGATCGTACCTATTCTCCGCCCGAGATTTCCGCGCTCATCCTCCGTACGTTAAAAACCCGCGCAGCGGCGGCCTTAGGGACAGAGGTACGCAAAGCGGTGATCACGGTTCCCGCCTACTTCTCTGATGCGCAACGCCAAGCTACGCGGGACGCAGGACAGATCGCTGGACTTGAGGTTCTGCGGATTCTCAACGAACCGACGGCTGCCGCCTTAGCTTACGGTGAGGATCGCCACGGTGCGCGAACTCTCCTGGTCTATGACCTGGGTGGCGGCACCTTCGATGTCTCTGTGGTGTACGTGCAAGGGGATATTACCGAAGTGCTCGCGAGTCATGGCAATAATCGCCTCGGCGGTGATGATTTTGATCAACTGCTGCTCGATTTCGTGCATCAGCGCTTTGTCAACACTGGTGGCGTTGACGTGCGCGGGGATCGACGGGCGATGAGTCGGCTGTTACGCGCAGTGGAAGAGGCGAAGAAACGTTTAAGCTTTGAACCCTACACGCGTATCCGTGAAGAGCACTTCACCGAACGTGATGGAGTCCCTGTTCATCTCGATGTCGAAGTTGCACGGACAGAATACGAGTACTTGATTCGCCCACTGCTGGATGGGACGCTGGATAGCGTGCATCGTGCCTTAACCGATGCGGGAAAACGACCAGATGAGGTGGATGAGATTCTTCTGGTTGGTGGTGCTACACGCACACCGTTAGTGTCGTCGCTCTTGGAAGAAAAGACCGGCTTGACGCCGCGACAAGAGCTCCATCCTGACTTGTGTGTGGCGTTTGGTGCGGGCGTGCTGGCGGCACGGATGTCGGGGCACGACATTGAGCGCGTCTTGGTTGATATCTCTCCCTACTCATTTGGGCCGTCGCACTTCGGTGCGTTGAACGGCATGCCGTCGGAGCATTGTTATCGTCCAATTATTGTGTGTAATACGCCGCTGCCCGTGAGTCGCACCGAGTCGTACATGACGATGATGGATCATCAGGAAGCCTGCGAAGTGTGTGTCTATCAAGGAGATGACCCCTACGCCTTGAACAACATTTTGGTGGGACGCTTTATGGTCGAAGGCTTATCGAAAGTTCCGGCTGGGAACGAAATTCTCTGCCGCATGGACCTCGATCTGGACGGAATTCTGCGGGTCACAGCGACTGAGAAGCGCACTGGGCTAGCCAAGCACATCACCATTGAAGGGGCGACGACAGCGATGTCTGAGGCAGAAGTCACTGCAGCACGGCAGCGTATGCACGCCTTGTTTCCTGAAGAAGACATAGAGAACATTGAGGAAGAGGAAGGGCAACTCGACGAGCTTGACGATGGGGAAATCATTGAGGCTGAGCCAGAAACATCGACACAAGAGGACAGGGATCGTGGCCGGCGTGTGCAGATCTCTGAAGCCCGTGCCTTACTGGAACGCAGTCGCCGTTTACTCGATGCCATGAACAGTGATGACCGTGAAGAAGCAATCGGACTCCATGAGCAAATCGAGCAGGCGTTGCAGACGTCCGACTGGAAGCACTTGCAGACGACCATGACCGAGCTCGCAGACTTATTGTTCTATGTTGAGGAACGCTAACGAGGAGGACGTATGCCATTGCGTTGTCCCACTTGTCGTGCACCGTGGCGTCAAACCGCGCTCTGTAGTCGTTGTGGAACCGATTTATCGACACTGATGCAGATTGTGTTACGTGCCCGGGAATTACGAGAAGCTGCACGACAGCTTGTGTGTGAGGGAACGCAACCAATGGAAGCGGTGCGCCTCGCGCGGGCAGCGTACCAGTTGCACGCGACACCCCAGGCACGACAACTGTTAGCGCTTGCGTTACTGGCGACTCATCAGATGTCAGAAGCACATGCAGTGATGAATTCTCTCATTGCGGAACCGGGATCGCCGCATGAAGATGAGGCACGCACTACGGAGTAAGAGCCCGCGCTCAGAGGAAAAAAAGCAACGTCGCATGAGACACATGGTATAAAAACACATGGTGAGGAACAGGACTTCGTGCAAGTCGCTGAGGCAGTTCGAACAGCCTGCCTGGCGACGGCATTGGCGGCCTATGAGGATGCAAGTATACGTGGGCTCTGTCATGAAGGAGCATGGGAATGCGCGATCGGAGCAATCCGAGCCCTCAACGTTCCGGACATCGTATCACGCCTTCAAAGCGAGTCTCCGACGTCAGAGCGGGAGACGAAACCTCTCATGAGGTGACGTATGTCTGGGACACGCCGTCAATTGCGTGTGATCACCATGATAGGGACAGCGTCTGTATCCGCGTGCGGTCTGTTCTCACTGGTCGCTCATGTTAACGGACTGACAATGGAGCAGTCACGGTACCGTAAATGGAGTCAACCGAGAGAGGGGCATCTGAAGGGTCAATCAACCTCCCCTTCCCCTTTTTTCCTCAGGAATGTCTGATACC
>JAYVFX010000166.1:0-3384 GCA_043772795.1 Deltaproteobacteria bacterium | reverse complement strand
AAAGAAAATGTGTGGAACTACCTGCGCGAAGAAGAACAGTCGGTGCTCAGCCACCTTTGCCAAAATGGTCAGATGCTAGGAGCTGAGTCCGCCATACACGCCAAAGGGTCTGCATATAAAGAAGCACTTACCAACCTTGAACGGTTAGATTTAGTCATAAACCACGAAGGAACGGTACGGCTGCGTGGAGCCTTATTCGAGGCATGGATGAAAGAGAGAATGGGCACATGAACGGTAACAATCCTTACAATTGCGCAGAGCCTGGCAATCTGTTTGTCGGCTATGAGGATCTCCGACAAGACGTTCTTGATGGTTTTCTCAATGGGCACTCATATTCTCTCATTGGTAGCCGACGCTGCGGAAAAACTTCTCTGTTGTTACAGCTAGCCAAGGATATTGGAGAAACCTATAAACTCTCACCGTTGAGGGCTCTGCCACGCTTGCTTGACATCCAGGGGCTCGATCGCCCCACACCCCAGCTCTTATTTCAACGATTGTACGAGTTAGCCGTCGACGAGACCGACGCACCAACGTTCTCGCCAAACGAAACGGAAGGAGCTTATCAGCAATTTCTCACTGCATTGAAGAAAGCAGCTACGCATATAGAGCAGCGTTACGGACCGTCCTGGGTAGTGATTTTTTTGATTGATGAGTTGGATGCTGCTGTTGACTCGTTGCCTGACGACCAGTTCTTTCAGAATCTACGACATTTTCTCATGATGTCAGACTTCCGTAACCATTTCCGTTTGGTCGCCAGTGGCGTCACCGGTATGGCCAAACTGATCTCTTCTGGGTCCTCTCCCTTGAATAATCTCCTACACAAATATCTGAGCCTTCTCTCTCACCAAGACGCAATTCAGTTGATCTTATCTGGGTTTCGCTATGTCTACGACGAAGAGCTCAAGAACTCCCTGTTCCAATGTACCGGAAGACATCCCTACCTCATGCAGGGCGTCTTAGAGAAATTGTGGAAAGATAAAGGCACACATGATCAAGCTGCCATCCAACGAGCAGCGAACAGATTTCTGTCTGAACATAGTGATTATCGCCGCTGGGTAGAGTCGTTCGGCCAGGCAGAACACGCTGTGTATCAGCTTCTAGCAGATGCTCCGGGAGGTACGCTCACCAAGAACAGCATTCGCCAGAGTCTCGGATCGAATATGGCTCCCCAAGTTGGAGAGGCACAGCTCATTCTGAGCTATCACGGTGTCATCGATAATAGTGATCCACAGAATCCACAGATCGCGGGGACGATGTTTCGGGATTGGTACCAAGATAACGTGCCAAGGCAAGAGAAGCCCAAGGCGGCGGAACCACAACGTCCGCAAACGATTCGGGTGTTTTATAGCTATTCGCACAAGGATGAAACATTGCGTGAAGAACTAGAAGCTCACCTCTCGTTACTCAGATGAGAAAGCTACATTGAGGCCTGGCACGACCGAAAAATAATGCCTGGCGAAGAATGGGCAAATGCCATCGCCCAGAACCTCAATATTGCGAATGTGATTCTCCTGTTAGTAAGTGCTGATTTTCTTAACTCCGATTACTGTTACAACAAAGAGATGAAACGAGCCGTTGAACGTCATGACAACAGCGAAGCTTGTGTCATACCCATTATTACGCGGCCAGTAGATTGGAAAGGAGCACTATTTGCTAAGTTGCAGGTACTACCAAAAGATGCCGATCCTGTAACAATGTGGGCCAACCGTGATGCAGCGTGGCTCAATGTCGCGCAAGGGATTCGGCAGGCAGTGGAGGAGTTGAGGAAGCGGTAGAGAAAATGTACGCACAGTGTACGTTACCTTGTTATGGAACAAGCCAGTCTTCTAGCTGTAAACCTGCGACCCGCGAGAGATGACGCGTGTTATGGGTAACCAGAATCAAGTCATTTGCTAAAGCGATAGCTGCCATGAGTAAGTCCGCATCTTCTATCAACTGGCCAGTGGTTCGTAAGTCCGCATAAATCTTTGCGGCACTATCCAGAGAGGCTTGATTGAACAGAACGATCCCTTGAGCGTGCCAGAGCCGCTCAAAGACTTCCAATTGCACCTTTGCTCCAGCAAAGAGGAGTCCGCGCTTGATTTCGTAATAACTTACCGCATTCAGCGTGACAGGATGACCTGCAGTCACAGCCTGACGTATCCGTTGACTCACCAAAGGATTTCTTTTGAGGTATGCTGTCACCATGTTGGTGTCGAGAGTGTAGCCGTTCATAGGTCCAAATCACGACCGCCGAACCAAGAGCGTCGCTGTACTGCTTCATCAAATTTTTCCCATTGCTCTTCTGTCATATCTTCGAGTGCAGCTTCAAAAGCGTCGAGTGCGGCTAGGCGTCGCTGAATTTCGGGGTTGACCTCTGGTACGGTCACTTGCACCTGCTCGCCTTCAGGTAGTGAAATAGGCTCAAGGGGTCTAAAGACACCCTTCTCGTATACCGCTTCGATTGTCTTGCTCATTGCGGTTCTCCTTACTCGCATCTTATGCTACGCCCTGCAAACTTTGGCGGCAACGTGCGCACTGCTACATCCTATGATGCCTCAAACCACTTCTCCGTCCGCAACTGCTCCCAAACCTTCGCAACCACAGCACCGCCACGCTGTAACACGCGGGCTTCGTCATCAACAATCATACGGCCATCATAAAACTGAAAGTTACCATCGGTCATGACATGACGGACACACAAACCATTAGCGTAAAGCAGGTTATTGAGCGGTTCAGGTGGGACGGTACCCACGCCAGTGAAGAAGCCGGACACCTCGATTGTACATAGGTCCGCTTTGGCACCGACGGCAATGCGACCAAGGTCGTCACGTTTCAAGCCATTAGCAGGATTCAGTGTTGCGCTGGCAATCGCATCCCACAGCGTCGGTGCTTTCAATGGCACTGGGCTTTTGTCCGCCAGTAAACGAGTACGCGCGCGACCATAGAGCACAGCGAGTTTGATATTCTCAACGTAGTCGTTTGAGTGGGTATCAATACCAATGGCTGTGTTCAGGCCAGCCGCAAGCGCTTCTGGATATGGATGCGAACCGCTGCTCCCTCCGGCACCATTCGCGGAGGGACAGTGACCGAATGTGACTTTATTACGCACGAGCACCAGCAGGTCACTCGCGGGCTCCATAGCAATCAGATGTGCGGCAAATACCGGTTGTGAATAGAAGCCGAGTTCCTCCAACCATTCGGCGGGTCGCTTGTTCCATAAACGTTTGACTGCAACGTTCTCGTTAGCGCCTTGCGACAAGTGGATATGAATCCCATTGCCCAGCTCTTTGGCAGCCGCGAGAATCGCTGCCATCGTTTCTGGTGTATGCGTGTCGGTTGCGTGTGGTGACATCTGCGGACGGATGCGTCCATCTTCACTATTATTATTCGCCACGGCAAACT
>JAYVFX010000165.1:0-2487 GCA_043772795.1 Deltaproteobacteria bacterium | reverse complement strand
CCTCGAACTCCTTGCGGGTGGTCAGCAACGACGGATCAGCAAGGGTGTATTGTTCCTGGAAGGCACGGATGTCTTTCCCTCGATAGGCGGCAGTTTCCTGCGGCTCGGGTCGTTTGTAGGCGCGTAGCATGTCGTGACGTTTTGCGTCGTCCATAATCACACCGCCACCCATTGAGGACCGGTAAATCCCGAAAGTGGTGTGGAACAGATGGAGCAGGCTCGCGTGATACGGGTCGCGCGTATTCTCAGCATATAACTTCCAGTTTGCGTGAATATATTGGCGGGCGTAGCCCAGCACTTGTAAGGGGCGATTGAAGACACGATCAAGCCAATGGCGCATTGCCGACCCGAGGTATTCTTCAAGCGATTCAATTTTGTCGGCAAAGGAGGCGAAAATTACTCCTTTGTAGGTTGCCACTTGCAACTTACGGAGCGAGTGTTCAGCAGGTTGAAAATCGGCAGGGTACCCACCCTTCCCGTCGATTCCACCTCGGAATGGAACACCAACCAGATTACCTTGGAGGTCATAGGTCCACTGATGATACACGCACTGATGACGCACACGATTACCACGCGGCTCGCGGCAGACAATCGCGCCGCGATGGGCGCAACGATTGACGAAGCCATGGAACTCACTGTTCTTGTCACGGGTAATCACAATCGGTGTGTCGCCAACGAAAGTTGCCTTGAAGTCCGCAGCGTTGGGAATCTCTGCTTCAAGGCCAACATAATTCCAGGTTGGGCCGCGGAAGATGCGTTCTTGTTCTTGGGCATAAATGGCAGGATCGAAAAAAGCGCGATAGGGAACACGGGTAATTCCTTCTGGCCACGCAATTGGTAGAGCGTGCGCCGCAGATGCCATGCTCATAGTGCGCCTCCATTCGTCATTTGACGACTCGTTTCACTGTTTGTTGTAGGGTTGTACGGTTCGTAGTCTCGGAACTACCGCATAGTGCTTTTGATTAAAAGTATAAAGTGGCATATCCAGTGACACCGCTATCTGCCCGATTAACGCATCAAGGAGCCCCAGACCATGGCTAAGATGAGAACTGGCGAACACCGATAAAGCTTCGTTACACGTCTCAGGCGAGGGCCAGACCACGTTGCAGGCCTTGAGTTCTCGTTCCATTTTTTCCTGCTCTGGCTTGTTTCTGCAACCTTGAATCAGCTCCATGACAACAAATCCTGGTCAGACAATTTCCTCTTCTCGCAGGGACTCTAGCCACGCGACGGCAGGTGGGTAGCGACGCAGGCAATCAATCATCACGTCGGTATCGAGAAGAATCATGTGTTAGCCCTGTCTCCTCTGAGCCTGTTCGCGCAATTGCCGCGCATACACCGCACTGTCCTCAATGTCCTGGCGATCCTCCCAAAGTCCAATAAGTTCGGAATGAAGCAAGTGACGAGCAGTTGCAGGAGACTGTCCTTCTACCACTGGGGGTTCGATCAGGACGATCATTTCGACCGTCTGCCCCTTCAGACAGGGTAAACCAGTGACAACGATTTCACCATCTTTTTCTATTGTGGTATGCAACCGAATCGCTTCCATGAAGCACTCCTCTTTCACGTAACGTAAAGCCGTTGAACTCTAACTCTTAGCTATCCTTGCCTTCACTTTCTCTTTTCCGGCCTACTACTGTCAAGTCGGCAGACGGCTTCGATCTCGCTTGACGACTCGTCTCCAGTAAACGAGACTGCGGACTCAATACAGAAGAAGGGACTGGCATGAGCGTATTAGACAAATTACGACTGGACGGCAAAGTTGCCATTGTTACGGGATCGGGTCGTGGACTGGGACGAGAAATGGCACTTGCGTTAGCCGACGCTGGAGCTGACATCGTCGTCGCAGCACGGACGCAGGCGCAGATCGACGAGACTGCACAACTCGTACGCGCTAAGGGTCGTCGCTGCTTGACTGTTCAGACCGATGTCACTAACTCCGGCTCGGTCAAGCAGATGGTCGAGGCAACGCTGGCTGAGTTTGGCCGTATCGACATCTTGGTCAATAACGCCGGTGGTACGACGCGGGGCTGGAACAAGCCGCTCGAAATCATCACTGACGAGCAATGGCATGATGGCATCAGCCTGAATATCACGAGTACATTTTATTGCTGTCGTGCTGTGCTGCCGCATATGATCAAGCAGGGCGGTGGCAAGATCATTAATGTCACTTCTGGTTTGGGAGTACGAGCGTCACGTTACAATTTCATGTATTCAACCGCCAAAGCTGGGATGATTAATTTCACCCGCGCACTGGCGATGAACTATGCCGATAAGAACATCCAAGCAACGTTGATCCTTCCAGGCATTTTTCCGCATGACGATCCCCAGATGCTAGCCTTCTGGCAAGGAGGAAAATTTATTCCTGTCGGTCGCCCCGGCAAGGATGATGAACTGGGGCCAGCGTGCGTATTTCTCGCGTCAGATTTATCAAATTATATGAACGGCGAGATGATCGCGCTTGAAGGTGGTGGTTTGGCTGGGGGT
>JAYVFX010000164.1:0-2846 GCA_043772795.1 Deltaproteobacteria bacterium | reverse complement strand
TCGATTTTCCCATTAAAGACGGCAACGCCCGCAGAGTCATATCCACGATATTCAAGCCGCTTCAATCCTTGGAGCAGGACTGGGGCCGCTTCACGATGACCGATATAACCGATGATACCGCACATAAAAACCTCACAAATAAGTCAGCATTCAGTAGTCAGTAGTCAGTATAAGAGTAGGAAAATCTTCCTAAGATTTGACTGATAACTGACAACTGATAACTAGTGTGTCTTCTTCGTCGCTTCTTTTGCTCGTTTTGCCGCTGTCCATCCTTCACGCGTCTGCTCTTCTCGGGTATTGAAGACTAACGCACCAGCAGGAACGTCTTTGCGGACGGTGGTTGCCGTGGCAATGTACACGTCGTCGGCGATCGTAATGGGCGCCACGAGTGTTGTATCTGAGCCAACTTGGACCCGGTCGCCAATTTTGGTCTTTTGCTTCTTAAACCCGTCGTAGTTACAGGTAATCGTGCCAGCGCCGATGTTCGAATCGCGCCCAACCTCCGTGTCCCCGAGGTAGGCCAGGTGCTTAGCTTTGGAGTGCTCGCCGATGAAGGACTTTTTGACCTCGACGAAATTCCCGATCTCTGCTCTGGGAGCAAGGACAACCCCACCACGTAAATGCGCAAACGGTCCGACACTGGTATGATTGCTGAGTTCGCTTTCGCGGAGCACGATCGAAAAATAGAGCTGAACATCATCACCAATGGTGCAGTTTTCAATATAGGCACTACCATCAATCCGACAGCCAGTGCCGATGGTGGTTTTTCCCTTTAACTGCGTATTGGGGCCGATGATGGTGTCTTGCCCAACCGTGACCTCTTCATCGAAGTACACCGTATCTGGATCTTCGAGTGTCACGCCCATTGACATCCAATGACTCCGCAGTTGCGCTTGTCGCGTTTTTTCCATAACTGCTAGTTCCTCTCGGGAATTGATTCCTTCAACTTCATATGTATTTGCGGTCAACACGGCTTGGGTTGGCAGTCCAGCCGCAACGGCCTGGGAGACGATATCTGTGAGATAATACTCCCCTTGCGCATTGAGGGGCTGCAGCCGTTCCAGCGCAGGAAAGAGGAAGGACGCTTTGACACAGTAGATGCCCGAATTGATTTCCCGTACTACTCGTTCTTCTGGAGACGCATCGCGAGCTTCGACGATCTTCACAATCTGTCCACTTGGCGTCCGAATCACGCGACCATAGTTGCCGGGATCGGCAAGTTCAACCGTCAATACTGAGAGCGTTGCGTCGTGCGTATGATGTTCGTGGATAAATTGAGCTAGCGTTGCCGTTGTCAGGAGGGGAGTGTCGCCACAGGCGATGAGAATATCGCCGTGAACATCGTGTAACGCAGCTTGGGCCGAACGGACCGCATCTCCTGTGCCTCGTTGTTCGTGCTGCAGTGTAAAAAGAATATCTTCACCACCACAGACGCGTTGTACTTCCTCTGCTTTGTGTCCGACGACGACAATCAAGCGGTCGGGGTGCAATCGTTGTGTCGCCGCAATCACGCGAGAAAGCAGCGGTTTCCCTGCGAGCGAATGAAGTACCTTCGGCTGGGCCGAGCGCATACGCTTGCCGAGACCGGCCGCAAGAATGATGACACCAAGCTGTTTCATAAGCATTGCGAATTATCTGACAACGTGAAATGCTCCCCCACTTTCTAAGCTATTCCACTATACCTCATCGGACGGGAACGCCAAAGTCTTAAATAGCGACGAAAAAGGGGGGCTCTGTCTCGGTAATCAGATGTGTAAGGCTATCGCCTGTTTCATCTATTCCGGGAGTCGAGATGGAAGACTCTCGAACCACGGCAAGACAAGCGATTCATTGATCGAGTACGTATAGGCATGCCCCCACTCCGGGAGTTCTTTGTAAGTAACGTTGGCAAAACCGTTTTCAATTAGTTGGTTATGCGTCGCCCGTGCCATAGGCACTGGAAAGATAAAGTCTTGTCCGCCGTGGACAACGTACATCGGTAAACGTTTCGCGTCAGGGGATCCAAGCCACCCCGGAAACACCCCAGCCGCCGCAATAGGGGCAATCCCGGCAAACAGCTTCGGACAATGGAGGCCGATAGCATAACTAAATGTTCCACCGTCCGACAGGCCAGAAGCAAAGATCCGCCCGGTATCGATTGTGTATTCATCCATGAGTTCCTCGACCATTGTCAGGATAGAGCGAATATCGATGCTCGGCTGCATCAGCGACCACGTATTTCCCAACGACTTGGGAGCAAGCACGACGTAGCCCTTGCTCTTGGCTGGTCGCAACCACGTCAAGAGATAATCGTCACCACGGCCATGGCCACCATGGAGCGCGATAATCATCGGCCACCGGCGGCGCGGGTCGTAATTTTCCGGCACATACAAGGAGTATTCACCATGTTCGTCTGAAGCGGCGCGGTGCATGACGCCAGTAGCGGCCTGGTGTCCGTTTGTTGGGGTCTCTAATTCAGCTAAGCGAGCCGCCGCTTCCGGAAGGACCCAATACTTTTGGAGCGTCGGGAGCTGAGCCCGCATCTTGTACAGAAGATATTTCCCGTCTGAGAATGCGCGGCGACTCTGAAAATATGCCGCCATGAAGTTGGATTCAGAACCGGAGAGGAATGATGTATAGGCGTCTTCCAATTGCTCAAGCGCCTCCTTCCACTGCTGGTGAAACGGTTCCATGCCACTTGGTGGTGTGAGATTCTCGAACTCGGCATTCAGCGGTGGAAAGAGATCACCAATGGTGTCGAAAAGTGCTTCCTTATTCTCGCGGATCTTGGCGAAATGAATTTTCTCTTGTTGGGCTTCAAACGCATGGAGAAAGTGGGTGATCTTCTCCTCTTGTTGGCGAATGGT
>JAYVFX010000163.1:0-2678 GCA_043772795.1 Deltaproteobacteria bacterium | reverse complement strand
GGGAGGTCACGCCACGCTTGCCCTACGATCTCCTCTGATTTGCCTTTGCCATACATCGGAGCGAGATCGAGCAGGTTCACGCCACTCGCTACGGCTGCTTTCACTGTCGCGATACATTCCTCATCGGTTGTGGGACCCCAGACCATGCCAATTCCTCCACCTCCCAGGGTGAGTACCGACACCTCAAAACCTGTCTTGCCGAGCGTACGTTGTTGCATAGGATGTCTCCTCTCGAATAGGTGTCGCGTTTTTCAGATGGCCCAGAGATCCGTGCGACACTGACAGTCCTCTGGCATAGCGACTACACAATGCAGTATATCAACTTCGCCTTTCACGACTCGCCGTTCTTTCGGGTCATGGCCACTTGCAGAAGTTCTCAATACAACACTTTCTGTTCCTTGAGCTTGGCGATCTCCTCATCTGAGCAGTGCAGTATGTTCCGCATAACGGTATCGGTATCCTCACCGAGCACTGGTGCCGATTTCCGCACTCCGTTTGGCCCATTGCTTAAGCGCCAGGGAATACCGGTGTGAGTCTGGACTCCGACTTCAGGATGCGGCAACCGGGTAAAAAAGTCACGCTCGTTGAGATGGGGATCTTCCGCCAGATCCTTACTATTCATGGACGGAAAAGCGGCCACACCACCGGCTTGCAGTATCTGCGTCACTTCCCATTTGCCTCGCTGCACTGTCCACGCGGTAAGAAGCGCTTCCACTGCGTCTTCATGGGCTTTGCGATCCCCCGCTGTGCGAAACCGTGGATCCGTCACAAGCTGTGGTTGCCCGATCGCTTTGCACAATGCCTGCCACTCTGCTTCCGTCCCACACGCGATCGTCACCCATTCATCTTCCCCAGCGCAGCGAAAGCAATTATGCGGCGACATCCACACGTCACGGTTGCCCATACGCGGCGGTTGGGTCTTGTTCATCGCATAGTCCATCCACCCCTCAGGGACAAGTGCAGCCACGGCTTCCCATAACGACACATCAATTGCCTGCCCTTTGCCGGTGCGGTTGCGCGCGGCGAGCGCAGCGCAGATCGCCACTGCGGCAGTAATCCCCGCGTTTGGATCTCCATAGGAAAGGCCGAGTTCCCGCGGCGGACCACCTGCGTACCCGCTGAGCGACGAGAGCCCAGTTAGTGGCGCAACGGCAGGCCCATACCCCATATATTTGCTCTGTGGACCCGTATGCCCATAGCCACAGATCGACGCCATGATGACGTCCGGCTTGATCTGCTTTAGCACCTCGTAGCCTAAGCCGAGGTGCTCCATCACACCGGTGGCGAAATTTTCGAGGACCACATCACTTTGCGCGATCAGTTGCTTAACGATGGCGATTCCCTCTGGTTTCCCCAGGTTCAGGAGCAGACTCTTCTTTCCTTGGCTCCACTGATTGAAGTACCCGGACCGGTTGACATGTGGCTCCATCCCAGTCGGAACCATCGGTAAGCGTCGGGCAAGATCAGGACGCGTGTGCGATTCAATCTTAATGACTTCAGCGCCGAGATGCGCCAAATGCATCGCGCAAAAAGGACCAGCCCAGACCCAGGTGAAGTCCGCGACTCGCACCCCCGCGAGCGGAAGTTTTGGGCTTGAGGAGGTGCCAGCACGAAATTCTTGTCTCTGGCCCTGAACCTCGATCTTAACCTCGTCATTGTGTTCACCGAGCAGCGGTGCCGGACGACGAATGTTCCACCACGAATCGTGCAATTGGTACGGGGCGCCCAAGTGGGTGAGGGTGCCTGCTTGGGGATGCGTCACCTCGACGAAAAACTTACGGGCACGCAGTTGCTCTTGTTCGGGAAGCTGTGACATTGTGAAGACCGGAGCAAAGCAGATACGCCGCTCCTGCCCCGCACGCCACAAGTCACTAATTGTCCACTCCTTGATCCACTCATCCAGATACGGTTTGAGCACATCCCAGTTTTCAGCGCGCATGAAGGCATCCTGGAAAATCTCCCAACTGGCCCACTCGGGATTGCCCATCAATTCCACCAAGCGGGTCCACTGATCAGGCTCGGGAATAACCAGAAAAATGAGCCCATCCTTGGCCTCGTACATACCCCACGGATAGAGCAAGCGTTGCCCTAGGCGTGAAGCCACCTTGCCCATGTAGGTGTAATAGATGAAGTTCTGTTCCAGAAAGGAGGCGACATACGCTTGTACCGACAGGTCGATATGCTCTCCGCAACCCGATGCTAATGCCTGATAATACGCGCCCAGCGTGACGGTTGCTGCCGCCAGGGCGCCCTGAAAATCCGCGTGATGGCCGAAAGCCTTGAGCGGTGGTAGGGCTGGATCTTCCAACGCGCCTGGGCTGAGCCAAGCCCACCCACCACCATGAGCCATAGTGATTTCGTGGGCGCGGTAATCTTTATGCGAACCAGTGAGACCAAACGGTGTCACCGAGCACATTACCAGACGAGGATTGAGTGCACGAAAAGTTTGGTACTCAATCCCTAATTCCGCCATTTGGGCTGGTGGATAATTGTGGATGACGATATCGGCATTGGCGACCAGTTGACGCAGGCGCTCTTGACCTTCCGGTTGTCGGAGATCGATTGTCACGCTTCGCTTGTTCGTGTTCAGCGCCAAGTATAAACCACTTTTTTCCGGATGTGGCGTACCACCGGGAAAGGGACCACGCTGACGCGCCAGATCTCCGTGCGGTTCCTCA
>JAYVFX010000162.1:0-6013 GCA_043772795.1 Deltaproteobacteria bacterium | reverse complement strand
GGCAAACCGCTCGGCACTTTCTTCACGCGGCACACGAAACCCGTCATATTCATGCGCCAGATACCCTCGGCCAACACCAAGATCGAGTCGACCATTGCTCAGCACATCGACCATCGCGTACTGTTCGGCAATCTCTAACGGATTGTGAAACGGCAAGACACTCACGGCGACACCAAGACGAAGGCGCGTGGTTCGTTGCGCAGCAGCAGACAACAGCACCGGCGGTGCCGGGCAAACTCCATAACTGCTGAAATGATGCTCGGCAAACCAGGCAGAGTGGAACCCCAGGGCTTCTGCTGCTTCAATCTGAGCTAAGACCTCTTTATAGAACTCTGGCACTGACCGCCCAAGACTCGGATGATGGTCCATAATTGAGAGTGTGGCGAATTTCACGAAACCTCCGCCTTTAGTAATGAGGACTGAGGGCTAAGGACTGAGTAAAGACAAAAACGTCGAAGTTTCTCACCTTGTCTTCCACTCGGCCCTCAGTCCTCATAGCTCAGTCCTAATTGTCGTACCACCCGATTCCGCAGTACCCCAATCCGTTCGCTTTCGAGTGCGTGGTCTGATTTAGTTTCCTGGCCGTGGGGTCAACAACTGCCGCAAAAAGTCATCGATACTCAAACTACGTTGACGCCAGAGGTACTCACGTGGTCGTTCACGAACGGCGCGGGCTACCTGCAGATGCTCACGAAGCCAATCCGCAAGCGAAGGATTATCACGGAGGAACTCTCGGCTATTGATCAGTTCGGGCTCGCGATACAACGCATTCGCGATCTCCCATTCACGCTCCAGATAACGGTCAAATTCGCGAAGCTCCTCAGCTGAGGGTTGCGCTGTTGCACCAGACGAAGCATCTTCACCGCGCCGGATATACTCAGGCGGGTTCGCTATAATCACACGTGCTGCGGCACGATGCTCATGCAACCAGTCGTCCAATGCCTCATTGCGATGGACATAACCAGTGTCCTTGATCAAATCCGGGTTTCGATACAACTCGCGGGCAATCGCCTCATGAGCATCAAGAAACTCTTCCCAACTGCGGAGATCTCGGTCACTTAACTTGCGCCGCGAGTCTTCGCCATCCCGGCTCTCGCGATCGCGCCACAGTACCACACTGGGATTGGCACGGATTTCTCGGGCAGCTTCAGGATGATTGACCAACCATCGCCGTAGGGAGGGATTCTTTCGTACATACCTGCGGTCTTTAATCAGATCAGGATCACGATACAACTCATCAGCCACTTGCCAGTGCGCATCAAGATACTCTTGAAAACTCCGCAGATCTTCGTCTGCAATCTGTGGGCGTGTTTGAGAGTCTTGGTCATCGTCATACATGTCGCGGGCTACGCTCGGCTGCGGCAGAACAAGTGCAACAACCATCAGCAGGCTTACACCAAAAAACAACGGAAACTTCTTTAGAAACTGCATACTTCTCCTTTTCTCATTGTATGAAAATACGCGTTGTCTACCACATCCACCTGGAGTGACAAAGGGGGAAAGAAATAATTAGTATTCGCTCTGTCGAGAGATTTCGGGTATAATAGAAGCTCGTTATTGGGGAATGGCATGGTACATAAAAAGATTACTCGCATCCGTCATCGGTTGTCTGATCACGACCCAAACCGCGTTACGCTTGAGGATCCTATGCGAGCCGCGGTAGCGTTGCTCCTCCAACCACAAGAAGAAGATTTGCACGTCCTGTTTATCCATCGTGCGCATCATCCGCATGACCCCTGGTCTGGACACATGGCCTTTCCCGGCGGACGAAAAGATCCAGAAGATCCAGATTTATTGATCACGATCTCTCGGGAGACGCGAGAGGAAGTAGGAATAGATCTCGACAATCATGGCGAATACCTCGGCCGCTTAGCTGAAGTGCAAGCAATGGCACGAGGCCGGCTCACGAATATGGCAGTCTCACCGTTTGTGTATCTTGTATCGCCAGAAGCACAACTCACCCCAGACCCAGTAGAGGTGCAAGATACCATCTGGGTCCCGCTATCCTTTATGCAACGCGACGGTGTTGAACAGACAGTACGCCGAGATTTACCCGACAAGACAACAATAGAGGTTCCCGCTTTAGTGTATGGAGGCAAGACGATCTGGGGCCTCACCTATCGTGTGTTACGGGACTTTCTCGGGCTTATTCGTGAACACGAGTGAGCGAACTTGTGAAACAACAACCGACAAAACAACCGCTGGAACCGGAGGACACCATGTTCACGACAAAGCCAAGTCTTGGAGGCGAACCTCGATTCGTCCGTCGCGATATCGTCGGCCCAGATGGAAAAAGTCGAGAGGGATGGGAACTGTGGCTTGGAGAGCACTGTTTTGGCAGAGCCGACGATAAGGAAGCTCTGCTGAGTAGCTTAGAGCGACAACAACGACCGCCCCAGTCCTTTCATTGGCGTGAGGTCCATCGTCAGCGTGTCGAGCGTAATCGCGCGACACCAAAAACAGAGAACAGCTGGTCAGCAAAAGACGAAGCTAATGATACACGGTAGGTTCCGTCGTATTAATCTTGCGGGGCCTGAGTTGTGCCTGTAGCGCCCCCTCACCCTAGCCCCCTTCGACTGGGCTCAGGGCAGGCTCTCCCACGAGGGGAGAGGGGATTGGCCGGGGCCTCGGTCTTGTCCTCTCTCCCCTGGCGGGAGAGAGTTAGAGAGAGGGGGAATGGCAATACATCCCTCAAATCTTTTGCGATGCAGCAGGCACCACAGAATGAGCATTCGTTCAGCGCTCTCTTGACAGCAAACTAGCGCCTGTGAAAAGACACTGAGAGGAGCTGTATACGAGCGCAGTGGTCGACGCTCAGGCAAATGACGACTGCAAACGTTTTATTCTTTATACATAATAAGGAGGACCGTACATGGCGAATCTTCGTTTCGTTTCTGCTGACTCCCACATGATGGAGCCGGCAGATCTGTGGACTACCCGCCTGGATAAAAAATTCCAGGAGCGCTCTCCCAAAGTCATCCAACATCCCAAGAAGCCCGGCCTTATCTTTGTCGCTGAAGGAATCGACCCCTTTCCTGTTGCTGGTGGGTTTGGTGCTGGTCGCTCAGGTGAGGAACTGAAAGAGCATTTGTCGAAAGGGTACGAAGCCGCGCGCCCAAGTGGCTGGGACCCAGTCGAACGCATCAAAGACCAGGAACTTGACGGAGTCGAGGCTGAAGTTCTCTACACCACACTCGGTATGCCGTTGTTCGGTTTACAAGATGCCGACCTGCAACGGGCATGCTTCACTGTATACAACGATTGGGTCGCCGACTTCTGCGCGCACAATCCCACGCGACTCTATGGGATTGGTCTGGTTTCACTCGAAGACATTGACCAGGGCATAAAGGAACTCGAACGGATTCAGAAGCGTGGCCTGCGCGGCGCGATGATCTGGGGATCACCGCCGGAAGACAAGCCGTACGGTAGCCGGGAGTATGATAAATTCTGGCAGGCCGCATCAGATTTACAGATGCCCCTCTCACTGCATGTGATCACTGGCAAGAGTAAAGAAAGTAAGATAAACTTCGAAGAGATCAGCACGTTCTACATGAACATCATCCATGAAGTGCAGCGTTCGCTGACGCAGTTGATCTTCGGTGGTGTATTGGAGCGCTTCCCGAAGTTGACGATCGTCTCCGCTGAGAACGATACCGGCTGGTTCCCACACTACATGTACCGCATGGACCATGCGTACGAGAAATTCAATGCGATGGAGAAGAATCCTCTCCCGATGAAGCCGAGCGACTATGTCCGCCGCCAGGTGTGGGCAACGTTCCAGGACGATCCAGTCGGTCCGGCGACCTACAAAATCTTTGGTGAGAATAACTACATGTGGGCGTCAGATTTCCCCCATACCGACTCCACCTGGCCGGAATCTCGTCAGTGGATCGCCAAAGACTTCAATGGTGTACCCGATGAAGTGACGAAAAAGATCGTGTTCGACAACGCAGTGAGGTTGTATCGGATGGATTTGAATTAGCTGGGAGCGCGGCCATCTTGGCCGCCCATTGGTGACGCGGGCGAGACGCCCGCGCTCCAATATACCGCGTCCATGAAGAGCCAGGAGGATACACATACCTGGCTCTTTTGTTTTTTTGCTAACGTGGATAATTATCAGTGTCCTGGCCACAAGGAGCACCTTATGAGCCTGTCAGAAGAAGCGCTATCCTTCACGGAACCAATCACCGAGCCCGACATTCTGGCGGACATTGAAACCTTGCCCACGGAAGATGACTTGCCGTGTGATGACGGAGAGCCCATGGAAACCTACCGCCACCGCCAGCAGATGCAGCTACTGATCGATTCACTCCAAGCGCATTGGGCCGAGCGTACTGCTTACTATGTGAGTGGGAATATGTTCCTGCACTACGACCCCTCCAACCGCAGGAAATTTCGCGGCCCGGATTTCTTCCTGGTTATGAACGTGGAGAATCGGGAGCGCAAGAGTTGGGTGGTGTGGCAGGAAGGAATGCGGTTCCCCGATGTCATTATTGAGTTGCTGTCCGACTCCACGCGGAACGTCGATAAAGGAGAGAAGAAAACGCTCTATGAGCAGGTATTCCGCACTGCCGAATACTATTTGTATGATCCCCTCTCGCAGGAGTTCACGGGGTATCATTTACACGGCGCGCATTATGAGGAAGCGCAGCGAGATGCACAGGGACAGATTTATTCTCCGGTGACGGGATTGTACCTGGCTGTACGAAATGATTGGCTGCGGTGGATCACCGTGGAAGGGAATCTGCTGCTCTCACCGATGGAGTTATGGGAACAAGAGCGGCAACGAACCAAAGAAATACAGCAGCGGGCTGAGCAAGAGCGGCAGCGGGCTGAGCAAGAGCGCCAACGAGCTGACCGGGCCGAGCAGCTTCTTGAAGAGTATCAGCGGCGCTTTGGCAAGCTAGAGTAGTGGCTTCTCCTGTCAGTAGTTGATCGTAACAGTGAACAATCGAGAAGCGCGAGCAAAGTAATTGTTCGCTAAGGGGCTACGGAAATGTCTACGCCTACGCCCGCAGTCGGGATGGAACGCAAGCTGGCGGCGATCTTCAGCACCGATGTTGCGGGCTACAGCCGTCTCATGGGCGACGATGAAGAAGCCACCATCCGTACCCTCACCGCCTATCGCGTCGTCATCTCCTCTTTGATCCAACAGTACCGTGGCCGGGTAGTCGATTCTCCCGGCGACAACCTCTTGGCCGAGTTCGCCAGCGTGGTCGATGCCGTGCGTTGCGCGGTCGAGATTCAACAGGAACTCAAAGTGAAGAACACGGAGCTGCCGGAACAGCGTCAAATGCGATTTCGTATTGGCATCAACCTGGGTGATGTGATTGTCGAAGGTGAGCGACTCTACGGCGATGGGGTCAACATTGCCGCACGGTTAGAAAGTCTGGCGATTCCCGGCGGCATCTGTATCTCGGGTACGGTGTACGATCAGATCGAGACCAAGCTCGCGTTGAGCTATGAAGACCTGGGCGAACAGACAGTGAAGAACATCGCCAAGCCAGTGCGGGTCTTCCGAGTGGTGATGGAAGATTCGGCAAGTCAAAATGCAAAAGTCAAAGAGCAAAAGTCAAAAGTTGAAAACAAAGGAGGCCGTGCTCGTCGTCTCCGCACCGTTCTGGTGGTGGGGTTACTCGTTGGCGTCGGGGTCATAACCTTTCTGTTGTTTTCGCCACTCAGTCCTCAGCACTCAGTCCTCGGCACTCAGCCTTCCCCACTCAGTCCTCAGTCCTCAACGCTCGTTACTCAGGAAGCGCAGCTTCCGCTCCCCGACAAGCCTTCCATCGCCGTGCTGCCGTTCACCAACATGAGCGGCGACCCGGAGCAGGAGTATTTCAGCGATGGCATGACCGAGGCCATCATTACTGGCCTCTCCAAACTTTCGGGCCTGTTTGTCATCGCCCGTAACTCGGTCTTCACCTACAAAAGCAAGGCAGTGAAGGTCCAGGAGGTGAGTCGGGAGCTAGGGGTACAGTACGTACTGGAGGGCAGCGTACAGAAGGCGGAGAGC
>JAYVFX010000161.1:0-12338 GCA_043772795.1 Deltaproteobacteria bacterium | reverse complement strand
CGTCATTAGGCGGTGACAATAGCGGAGTTCGTCGTTCGATAAGCCACTGTCTTCACAACCAAAAACGAGCGCGACACGATTTGTCGCTGCGGTAGTGAGAATATGTGGCGCTAACGTGCGAGGCGTCACAGCACTCTCTCGATACAACCCTTCCCGACGCGTTGTGCCGACGACGAGCCCACAGTCGGCAATGGCCGCGGGTACGGAAGTGTGAACCTGCATGTGGTCGAGGATGTCGCGCGCATGGACTGCCATCATGTCTGCCTGTGCACGGTGCAGCGGAGCTGGGTTGACCAGCGCAAGGTCCGTGACGGCAAAGTTGCACATTGCCCGGGCAACGGAACCGATATTTCCCGAATATTGCGGTCGTACAAGAACGACCCGCAGGTTCATGAAATTCATATGCGCGTTCTAGTCGCTTCTCTTAGGCGCCAAGATCGTGAGAGCGGCTGACAACTCTTTTCCCCCGGGGACTGATCGACAAGAGAGAACGTGCCTCAGTTGAACTAAGGTTTACTGGCTGCTGTGGTCCGGGAGCTCCCCATATTCCGTTGTTCTCGGAGCCAGCGAATGATGGCTTCTCTTTGCACGAACGGACCACGGCGACGTGTGTGGTCACTTTCCCGATACACGATATCCGCTTCGAGTAATTCTTCGAGATATCGATGGAGAGGGTAGGCGCTACCCTCTCCACCCATTTCCTGTAGTAGTTTGCGCAGGCGGTCGAGCCACTCGCCGTCAAGCTGAAGCTCGACGCGTAATGGGCGTCCAATAGCAAGAACTCTCGACCGGATATTCTTTTCCATGTACTCACCATGCTGCACGAACGAACGTAGTATTTCCCGATTCTGTCTGCTTTGCAAGGCCAGGGATCCCTTTTGTTGTGTCGGATTATCTGTGTTTGCCTCTTTGCTAGTCATTCAGTAGAACTGACTCGTCACGAGAGCAGCAGAAAAGGCAAACCCACAGTAACAGTGAAGGTCTTTTTATGAAAATTGTCTCCTTTGGTGACGTACATATGGCAATTGCTCAGATGAATAAAATTGCCGTTGAACTTGCCAGCGCCGATCTCCTCCTCCTCTCGGGAGATCTGACGAACTTTGGTGGTCGTGCCGAGGCTGCAAAAGTTGTCCATGCTGCACAGCATTACTGCCCGCAGGTGCTCGCATTACCTGGGAATGTCGATCGACCTGAGGTCATCGATTTTCTCCAGGATGAGCAAGTGCATCTCCATCGTACAAGCCGTCGAGTGGGGGAAATCGTGTTCTTTGGCTGTGGCGGGTCTAATATCACCCCGTTTCGCACGCCGCTGGAATACCAAGATGAAGAACTTGGGGCAATTCTCGCTGATGCCTATCGAGGTGTAGCTGAGGTGCCAGTCCAACTGATGGTTTGTCACACCCCTCCGTACGCAACCACACTCGATCGCCTTACTAATGCTACTCCGGTTGGCAGTCTGGCTGTGCGGCGGTTTATCGAACAGCATCAACCGCAGGTGTGTATCACTGGCCACATCCATGAGTCATCGGGTATTGATCATATCGGACGCACTACAATCTTGAATGCGGGCCCCTTTGTTGCGGGAGGCTATATTGTTGCGTGGTATAAGGATGGAACGCTAGACGCAGAGCTGAGGTTTACTTCATAGCTTTTGCGAGCGATGATGTGAGGCCTATGACAACTCTCTGTGCTAGTGCCACTGCCCATCCACCGTACCATTATGATCAGGCTGAGGTTATCGCCGCTTTGCCGTTGTGGTTGAGTGCCGAGCGGCGGCTGCTGACACTCGCGCAGCGGGTATTTGAAAATGCGGCGGTGCAAACGCGATAC
Organism: Deltaproteobacteria bacterium; assembly: GCA_043772795.1. Taxonomy (GTDB): domain Bacteria; phylum Desulfobacterota; class Binatia; order Bin18; family Bin18; genus VGTJ01. The sequence continues at coordinate 10,508 of JAYVFX010000161.1, read as the reverse complement.
GGATGCAGACCGCTACTTGACTTGTCAGAGCCACTGTCCGTGACAGCAGCAAGTCAGCTGTATCGCGACTATGCATGTCGATTAGGAGAAGGAGTCGCCCGCGAGAGCTTAGATCGTGCGAACGTCACTCCGGCGAAAGTGGATCTCATTATTACGACGTCCTGCACTGGGTTCATGATTCCTTCATTTGATGCTTACCTTGCTAATACACTGGGCTTTTCAGCCCATGTGAAACGCTTGCCCGTTACCGAGCTTGGGTGTGCTGCTGGTGGAGTCGCCCTCGCGCGGGCGTTCGACTACCTCCAAGCGTTTCCCCATCACACTGTGTTGGTCGTTGCTGTGGAACTACCATCGTTGACCTTTCAGTTCCAAGATGTGTCTCCTGCTAATGTCGTATCGAGTGCTTTGTTTGGTGATGGTGCTGCGGCGATTGTACTGTCCGGAGCATCTGTACCTGGACGACCACGGATTCTCGCCACCGAGAGCACGCTCTTTCCACAGACGACCGAGGTGATGGGTTTTGACCTGCGGGATTCCGGCTTTCATATCGTCCTCTCTGCTGAGATTCCCGAACTTGTGTGTGCTGAAGTCCCGCAACTGGTTACGCGGTTTCTCGGTGCGCAAGGATTGACAGTGAGTGATATTTCGCATTTTCTCTTGCACCCAGGTGGGAGACGCGTGCTTGAGGGGCTGGTGGAATGTTTAGGTCTGAGGCCAGAGCAAGCAACGGTAAGCAAAACGATCCTGCGAGACTACGGGAACCTCTCGTCTGCTTCGGTGCTGTTTATTCTTGATCGCTTCCTGACGACCGAGCAGACGTGCTCTGGTGACCTTGGATTGCTGCTCGCCTTTGGTCCGGGATTTAGCGCGGAGGCGTTGTTATTACGGTGGGAGTAGAAAACTGAGTTTTAAGTTCTTCGTACTTAGTCAGATTAATTTTGCGGGGTCCGGTCCGTCATGCCCGCGCAGGTGGGCATCCAGGAATCTCAAGCAGAAGCCGTCAGTTAAACCGTCTGGATTCCCGCTTTCGCGGGAATGACGCTGCTACAAGCTATCCATCAAATCTAAGTTGACTGACTACTAGTTTCGAGTTGAAAAGTTTAGATTTGGCCAAAGTTTCTCCGAATGTCATGCGTATGTTTTCTCCTTGGTATGTAACACTCCTTGCTGGCTTTGCTGCCCTCCGTCTCGTTGAACTGCGATTCTCTGCGCATCATCAAGCAAGCTTACTTGCAGAGGGAGGTACGAAGCTGCGAGAGCCATTCTACCCCTTGATGGTTGGGGTTCATGTGGCACTCTTCGTTGGCAGCGCGATAGAAGTGATTCTGTGCCATTGCCCGTTTATACTGTGGTTGGGAGGCCCGATGCTCATCCTACTGATCCTGTGTGTTGCCGGGCGGGTATGGGTATGGCGTAGTCTTGGTGAGCAATGGAACGTACAAATTGTGACCTCTGCGCGTCCGATTGTTGACTCTGGCCCTTATCGCTACGTCCGTCATCCTAACTACACGATCGTGATTGTCGAGATGTTCGCCCTACCACTTGTCCATAGTGCATACGTTACCGCACTGGTGTGTTCCGTGGCGAACGCCCTTGTGTTACGGGAACGTATTCGTCGTGAGGAGACAGTGTTGTTTGCGCATCCTGAGTACATGACCAAAATGGCAGCGAAGCCGCGATTTCTCCCTCTTCTCATGCGAGTACGTTGATGTTCCTCCTTGCGCGCAAGAATCTTCTCGTTCATAAAAGTCGCTTCTTGTTGGCGATTACTGGCATTAGTAGTGCTGTGATCTTAGTGCTTCTGCTGATGGGATTGTACGATGGGTGGCGAGAACACATGTCCGCCTATTTGAACCATGTGAACACGGACGTATGGATTGGACAGAAGGGTGCCTATGATCTCTTTCAAACCCTTTCGCTGCTTCCGGCTGAAGGGGAGGACCTATTGCGCGAGACTGATGGCGTCAAGAAAGTCTCACCGTTTGTCGGTCGCCTGATGACCGTTGAGGTCAGAGGCCAGAAACGGCACAGCTTTATTGTCGGCGTCGCGGATGCAGACAGTGGTCCAGTAGAGCTTGTGAGTGGGTCAGTTGCACTACACGACGGAGAGATCGTCATCGACGAGGTGTTCGCCCGCAAAGAACGGTTGACCGTGGGCGACAGTCTCATAGTAAAGAACGATCCCCTCCGTATCATTGGTGTCGCTCGTGGAGGCAACTGTTTTCTCTATCAGTATGCCTTCGTGACACTCGCGCAGGCGAAGCGACTGTTCAGCATGGACGGGTTGGTGAACTACTTCCTGGTACAGCTTGCTCCAGATGTCCAGATCGAAAAGGCTGTCACCCAGATCGAAGAAACCTCACCACTTGTTTCAGCCTTTCCCAAGGCGCAGTTCACGACGAACAATCTGTCACTCACCGGGGATAACTTTCTTCCCATCCTTCGTGTGTTGGAGGTGATTGGGCTCTTGGTTGGAACGATTGTCATTGGACTCACTGTTTCGACTCTGACTGCAGAGCGTAGCGCTGAGTATGGTGTCCTCAAAGCAGTTGGGGCACCGAATCGCACGTTGTATTGGACAGCCATGCAACAAGCGCTGATGTGTGGTCTCTGCGGTTGGCTGATCGGTGTCCCGGCGAGTTGGGGAGTGATGGCGGCGGCGCAGTATTTCGTGCCACAGTTTCCCGCTGTGACCTATCCGCATCATGCATTATGGATGTTGATAGGGACAATCGCTATGAGTGTGCTTGCGGCGGCGTTTCCCATACGGCGCATTGCACGCATTGATCCGGTAGTGGCGTTCAAAGGGTAAGGACTGAGGAATGAGTCAAGAAAAGCAGAAAAATGACGCCAGAATCGCTCAGTCCTCAGTCCTTAGTCCTCGGTCCTCACAGCCTGTCATTCATCTCCAGAACGTCACGAAAATCTACGGCTCTGGCAAGACCGCCGTCCGAGCCGTTGACGGTGTCAGTCTGAGTGTACCTGCTGGTGAACTGGTACTCATTCTTGGTCCGTCGGGAGCGGGAAAGACGACGTTGCTTTCGCTCATCGGAGGATTGCTGCAACCCACAACGGGTGTTGTCCGAGTCGCAGGCAGCGATCTCAGTCAGCTCTCTTCTACCGTACTTGCAGATTTTCGTTTACGTCAGATCGGCTTCGTTTTTCAATTCTTTCAGTTATTCTCTTCTCTCACCGCTCGTGAAAATGTCGAGATACCATTTCGTCTTGCCGGATATGCTGTCCAAGAAGCACGACGACAGGCTGAAGCACTCTTGGAGCGTTTCGGCTTGAGCAAGCGTCTAGGGCATCGGCCCCAAGACTTGTCTGGCGGAGAGAAACAGCGGGTAGCGCTCGCCCGCGCGCTCGCCTTGCGTCCTCCGGTTGTGATTGCCGATGAACCCACTGGCAGTTTAGACTCACATACCGGCGAAGAGGTTATTCGCCTGTTGCGAGAGTTGGTTGATGACGAACAACGAACGGTACTCGTTGCGAGTCATGACCAGCGGATTACACGGGTGGCGACCCAAGTATTGCACTGTGAGGATGGCCGCTTAGTAGAACTCTCAGCGACGATGAAGAGAGCAGATTGATTGCACCCGGTGTGGGAATAGGGGACGTTGTTGAATTTATGGAATTAGGGTGCTTTCTTTTTGTGCACCGCCTTACCAATGGCCGAGGTCGTGACTCCGAGGTAGCGTGCTGTCTCTGCCAACGACAGCCCTTTGTCTTCGACCAATTGGCGGGCGAGGACGGTGTCGCGATCGTAGATGCCGCCGGCGAAGCCGAAGGGCTGGAAGCCAGGATTGGTATCGAGAATGACCGTGCCGAACTCATCATAATCCATGCGCTGCATGACTGCACCGCTGGTGACATCGATCACGAGGCGCGGGCTGCCCAAGTGATCAGAGATGATCCGATACGTCGCCCCACCCTTCACCAGGTACTGCGGGATGTTCCCGGCCCCGCAACCACAGTACACAAACCGTGACACCAGAGTGCCACTGCCATCGAGCTCGGCCACGGGTTCGAGCTGATTCTCATACAAGAAGCCCTGCACCAGACTGCCATTGACCGTTCCTTCGACTTCGCTGTGCGTAGTTTACCCTGAGCGTAGTCGAAGGGCTCAGGACAGGCTTGCCGATGCGGCATCACAGAAGACTAAGAACACTGCAACGTCCCCTACTTCGCCTACTTCGCTGAAGACTAAAAACACTGCAACGTCCCCTATTCCAACTATTCCCGATTTCGTTTCACTTCATCCGAGCTACCTCGCTGATTGTAAGCTGATTTCTCCACCAGTTCTCCAGCTCGATATAGAAAACCTCCGTAAGCGCCTTCAATCTTTCTGATCCGAAGAGTGAAGGTTCCTCTAGCTGATGGCTCTGTGAGGCGCAAAAGAACTGAATATCGTAATAAAACTGCTGAAGCTTCTCAGCCTGAGTGCCAAGGTCTTTCTCGTGTGCTGCTCGCAGCAATTGCCAGAGGCCGGAGAATTTCTCGAGAAAACCTTCTCCCGTTTCTACACCGCGGATAAGGGCATCCATCAATCGTAACATCTTGCTGACGAAAGCAAGGCAGCGTCGTTTCTCCGGGTTGCCGTCCGAACCTTCAAGACGACGAAGCAGCAGCTCATCACTGCCGCGAATGCCGAGCTTGTCGCGCCGCATTCCAGAACGTGTAAGAGCACGGATGATGATATCGGACTCGATCGAGTTCATTGTCTAAACACGGCCTTGGAAATCATAATAGCCATTACCGAAACAGCACCGTTATAACCTCTCCGAGCAAATTGAAGACCACAGTAAAATCTTTGCCAACGTAGTGCCACTGCAACTGTCCCTGGTATTCTACAAGTAGCGTTCTCCGTGAAAAACGCACTGCACCGAGAAGCTGACGCGGGCTTACCCCTTTACTGATTATTTGATCAATGGCATGCCTGCTGATACCCCGTAGAACTCCAGAGATTCCTATGCCCGTATTCAAATCATTGAGTTCGCCCGCCAGTCCGGAAGGATCAATCCGGTTCACTGGATTATTTATTACATACCCATACAGATTCGTGTCCCTCGCGTCGAACCGTAATGGATCCTTGGCACTCCACCTTCCCGTCTCGGGATCATAATCTCGTGCCCCAAACCGCACGAGACCGGTATCGCGATCATACATCCCGCCCGCGAAGCCAAACGGCTGGAAGCCAGGATTCGTATCCAGGATCACATTCCCAAATTCGTCATAGTCCATCCGTTGGATAATGGCACCGCTGGTGACATCAATGACGAGCCGTGGACTGCCGAGATGATCACTGAGGATGCGATACGTCACACCGCCTTTGAGCATGTACTGCGGAATGTTGCCGGCGCCACAGCCACAGTAGACGAAGCGAGAGACGAGAGTCCCACTGCCATCCAACTCCGCCACCGGCTCGAGCTGATTCTCATACAGGAAGCCCTGCACGAGACTGCCGTTGACGGTCTTGCCGACTCTCCGATTCTCGCCATCAATCAGATACTCGATACTCGTCCCAGTAGGTAATGTTGCTGTCCGCAGATTGCCCAGCACGTCATAGCCATAACTCGTGGTCTGCACACCGACCGTCTTGCTACTCAACTCCCCATTGGCCGTATAGGTGTAGGTATTGCCGTTGTACGAGAGCAACCGGTCTTGCGCGTCGTAGGTGCCGGACTGCGTGCCGGTAGGGCCGACTTTGGAGAGGCGATTCCCATTACTGTCATAGGTATACGCACTGACGGTGAGGCCGTTCCGTTTCACCTCCGTGAGGCGACCAGTGGTATCGTAGGTATAGGTGTAGGTCGTGGTCGTGCCTTGGAGGGTTTCCGTCTTCGTGCTGATCCGCCCGAGGCTGTCGCGGGTGTAGGTCTCGGTCAGGATCGGACTGCCACTGACAGTGCTCGTGGCCGTCGCGACTTCGCCGAGACTGGTGTAGGTCATCGTGTCCGTGGTTGTACCCAGTGTGGTGCCGGTGAGCAAGCCATTCTGCGCATCGCGGGTGAGGGTCATCGCCCCGGCACCGGTCAAGAGGTCGTCAGTATCATAACTATATGTGGAGTCCGCCGTAAATTCCCCACTAAAAACGCCTTCGACCCCGACGCGAATTCTACCAATGCAGGCACTTGCGCCTGAGGTACGATCAGGAAAGCCTCCCCACGCCGTGAAGCAGTGCTCTTCTCTCGTCGCGACCAGCATGAGGTTCAGTATAGCGAAGCCGCGCGCGCGAACGCCACCCCGTGGCCAGGCCAGCCAGCGGGCCGGCGCGGGGCCCGGCATGGTCTGATAACACGGGTTGTTATCAGACATGGCCTATCGGCTGCCCGGTCCCCGCTTGACAGAAGACCTTCTGTCACAGCCCGCTGGCAGGCGAGGCCAGGGGGAGCGGCGCAGCGAAGCGAAGCTGGAGGCGAGTGTAGAAGAGGATGTACTGGTGGTTACGATTCCGATTCATCGAGCGAGACCACATCCTCATCACTCTTAGTGTTTTTAGCCACAGACGAGCGGCGTAAGCGGGCGGCGGGATGGGTGGCGGTGTGCACGGCTTTGAGATGCTCAATCGCCACGTGCGTGTAAATCTGCGTGGAGGTCAGTTGCTCGTGGCCGAGAATAGCTTGAATGATCCGCGTATCCGCCCCATGCTCTAACATCAGCGTCGCCATGGCATGGCGAAAGAGATGACACGCCCCATGCTTGGTAATCTTGGCGCGGCGCAGATAGTAGCGCGTGCGTTGCGTGGCGGCATCAGGCGTGAAGGGCTGGCCATCCTGCAAGAGAAAGAGCGTCTCGTCATCGGTGTCGCTGAGGAGCTGGGGCCGCGCGTCCTCACAGTACTTGGCAATCCACGCCAAGGCCCGTTCGCCGATCGGCACCACGCGGGCTTTGTCGCCTTTGCCGTGACGAATGAACAGCGTGCCACGGCTGACATCGACATCGTGCACGAGCAGGCCACACAGCTCGGCGCGGCGAATGCCCGAGGAGTAGAGGGTCTCCAGCATCGCCCGGTCTCTGAGCCCGATGGGTCTGGTGAGATCCATCTGACTGAGAATCTGCTCGGCTTCACTCGCGGTGATGACCACGGGTAACGTGCTGCCCATCTTGGGCAAGGTCAGTTCCGAGGCCGGATTGCTGGGCAGATAATGCGCTTTCGTGAGCCAGTGAAAGAAGCGGCTGAGCGTGACGAGATAGGTCCGCTGCGTGGGCACGGTACGCGGCTGGCCATGGGCGGACGGCGCGTGATGGAGATGCCGTTGATAGGCTTCCAGATGTTCGCGGGTGATCTCGATTCCCCGCACGAGGTCGCGCTCGGCGGCCCAGGCAATGAAGCCACGCAATTGGATGTGGCGACTGGCCAACGTGCGCGGCGAGGCATTGAGGAGCACCTGCGCATCGAGAAAGCGGTGCAGTAACACCGCCAGACTCTGCGGATCACGCAGATCGTCGGCAGGATGGGGATGCGGCCCTTTTGACTTCCCAGCCATTAGGCGTCCCTCCGGTTGGCATGAACATCTACGGTCGTCTCTCTGTCCGACAGAGTCGCGTCTTCTTCCTTTAGATAAGCGGTTGCGGTCGGTTCCGGCATGATTGCGCTGGAGCCCGCACCGTTTGTGGCGGAGCGCGGCATTTCTGTACTCCGATACCCCCCCGATATGGGACCGATCTGGGGCCGATTTGAGGCCGGCACCTCGGCCTCTGTCCCCGACAACTGGCCATCAAACCCCGACAGGTTGTGCTCATAGGTCCGGGTGGGCAACGTCGCCGGATCAAGTAACCCTAAGACAAAGGAGGTGCCGTCGTGGCCTTCGCCCTGGTAGAGGAGTTCGTAGACGAAACTTTGCCCGCGTTGGCCGCGATGAATCAAGAGGTATTCCAATTCTACTAAGCGCTGCAGATGGAGTTGCACTTGGGTTTGGCCCCAGCCGATGCAGTCCCGCACCTGTTTGCGACTGAAGCGATACTCCTGCCGTTGCATCGCTACGCGCTCACAGTCCGTGTGCACCATCTGATCGAGTAACAACAAGAGTCGTCGGGTTTGCGGTGCGAGTTCATCAAGCGTGCGACCAAAGACCTCGTTGGCTAAGCGATTGGCCATGGTGATGTCTGCGCGCGTCACTTCCACATACTGCACCGTGGTGCCCTGCCGGGTGACGGTCTGCAGCGGGCGTTGGTGTTGATGGAGCAACGCGAGACTGGCAATGAGGGTCTGAGACTTCTCATGATCGCGCCGGGTGCGCGTTTGCGCATCGAGGAAGGTGAGCTGCCGCGCATACGGATTGACCACGCGCAGGGGTTGTAAGAGACGCTGGGCGTTCTGATGGAGGGTCCGAATCGCCTGCCGGGTCTCAGTGGCAAACACGCCGTCGAGCGTGTACTGCTCGCGTTGTTGGCGATGAATGGCGCGGGTCTGTTCCCGGTCTTCATTCACCGTCAATGTCAGACAGCGATTCTGTAACTCTTCATTGAGTTCGGCTGCGGTCGTGGTGAGAAAGAGCATCACGGGACCTTGCACTTTATAGGGTTTCGTCTTGAGATCCCCGGTCTGTGGGTCTTTGCTGGTGGAGGCAATCGTCAACTCGCCTTCACTCTGTAAAAGCTTGAGGGCATAGGCCGCCCGCTGCGCCCCTTCTTCTTCCACTAACGCGAGAATCTTATGGCGGAGATCGCTCTCGCCGAGATAAAAGAGCGCTTGGCCGGTGAGCGCAGAGTACTTCATCACCGCTTCGTCGGGCATAAACGTGAGAATCGCGTCCATCAGCGCAGTCTTGCCCGCCGCCGACGAGCTTTGCACCAGCACGGCCAAGGGTTTGTCGAGCAACCGTGACACGGACGCGAGATACCCCACCAGTTTATTGGTCTCTTCGCCCACCACGCCACAGCGTTGGAAGTCAGTGAGAATCCGGTCCAAGAGGTACGGATCAGTGAGCAGCTCCAGTGCCGCCGTGCGTTCTGCGTCACTGAGCGTGACTTCCTTCATCTTCGGCTCCAGCGTCTGACGAATGTGCTGATCGTGCAACGCTTCGAGCTGTAACAAGACTTGGCCGAGATCGTGCTTGAGCACGTCCACGGACGCACTCAATTCGACGGCAGCTTGCTTGAGATACCAGGCCCGCGCTTTGGCCGCATAGAGATCGAGCGTATCGACAAAGAAGGCCTCGTCCTTAGCGACCAACAGATTGACGTGCAAGCGTTCGTAGCTCGTGTTCTTCTGTAAGCCGCGGACCCGGTAGCGGCGATCGCCGATAGTGATCACCACCTCCTCTGCTTTGACTTCGGTCTGAAGAGGAACCGATTGTGAGGTGCTGACACGCGGCAGCGCGGGGTCAGGGGTCGGGGGCCGAGGCTCAGTGGGGACAACCGCATTCTCCTCTCGGGATGATTCACTGAGAGTGATAGTTTCTGTATCTCCAGTACGCTGTTCCGTGAGCCTCGTCTGTGTGTTCACCGACCCCTGACCCCTGGCCCCCGACCCCATCGGCGTCGCCGTTTCTAACAATCGTCCCAAACTCTCTGCTGCCGGTGGCGTCTGCTGCGCATACGCGTTGGCGTCCATACCCGCAGGGAACTGCACGCGGAAACAGGCCATGCCCAAGGGCGTGAGTTGCGCGGCGAGTTTCTCTGCCCCACGATCGCCTGCCGCATCGGCATCGTAGGCAATCAGCACCTTCGTGATGCCGTGCTGCTGTATCGCGGTGAGATGATCCGCAGTAAAGCCCTCGACGCCGTAACTGAACGTGACGTGGCGATAGCCATGCACCCAAAACGTGCAGGCATCCAACGCCGCTTCGCACAGAATCAGGTCCTGTCCGCTGGTGAAGGCCGCGAGATTCCACACGCCTTTATGCGGACCGGGCAGATAGAGATGCACGGGCTGATCGGGAGTACGCGTATGGGTCAGGCGCCGGCCATACATCTCGGTGACGTGGCCGTGTGCATCGAAGATGGGAACCGTGAGACAGCCACGGAAGTGTTCATGCCCGCTCGGACGCAGATAGCCTAATACTACTTTGTCAAAGTCAAGAAAATCTGCCATAAGTTGACCCATGAACAGAAACAAGGCCGAAAACTACGCGCGACTGCCGCAGGCCCCCCGGGCACCATTGCCGGAATTAGCCGAGTTTTTGGCCCCGCTGCGGGTGCAGTTTATCCAAGGCCCGAGTGCGGAGACCCTACGCCAGTATGTCACCGGCGTGCTCAGTGAGGCGCCGCTCAAGAACTGTGACACGTTGGCAGTGGTCGTGCCCGAGACCAACGAGCAACAGTTCAATCATTTGTTGACGGAGATGGTGTGGGATGAGGTGACCCTCAACCGCCAGCGGATCGCGCAGATGCAGGCCCTGCCCCATGAGGGGGATGGGGTGCTGATCGTGGACGATACGGGCTTTGAGAAGAAAGGACGGCAGTCAGTGGGCGTGGCGCGGCAGTATACCGGCACGGCGGGCAAGATCACCAACTGTCAGGTGACGGTCAATTGTCAGTATGCCGAGCGCACGCTAGCGTGGCCG
>JAYVFX010000160.1:0-1949 GCA_043772795.1 Deltaproteobacteria bacterium | reverse complement strand
GCTGAGCTTCATTCAATTCTTTCACGGTAACATCGGGAACTTTCCCGACTCCCGCACGTTATTGTTGGGAGAGTCCCCCGATAGGTGTGCTGTATATGTGACAAGGCAGGAAAGGAACCGTTTTGTCTCAGCACACAAACAAAGGGGAAACGAGCCGCAGCCAACCTGCATCGCTCTCCTCTACTTCGGCAGCGTCAGTACAGACAGCCTCCGATGCTGACGACCTTTCCGTAGTCATGCGAGCAAAAGCAGGCGAGCGAGAGGCGTTCGGTCTCTTAGTACAACGACATGGCAAAGCCGTATTGAACCTGATCGGCAAAATGATACGCGACCGGAATATCGTCGAAGATTTGTGGCAGGAAACTTTCGTACGCGCATTAGAGAACCTCCATACCTACGAACCGCGAACACACAGGAAGTGAGGGTAGACCAAGTTTTGTTTCGTGGCTTTATCGTATTGCCTCGAACCTCACACTTGATGAGCTGCGACGACGCGGGCGCTGGCGAATGTTTTCGTGGAGCAGCCTCAAACCACGACGCGCTAGAGAGATTCTTCGCTCCGCTCAGAATGACAACTCCGCGTGGTCCCGTGATAGAGTGTGCGAATGTCATGTGTTTTGAAGAATTTAGAATATCGGGCTATCGGGTGATTGAGCCATTCTTTCCTTTTTTTTTTGACTTTTGACTTTCTTCATTCTCACTCGCTACCACAACTGTTCCGACGCCAACCGTGCTCCTTCTGCCATGGCCTTAAACTTCTCCCACGTAATCTTGGGATCGACATCGGACAGCCCAGCAAACGTCGCAAAGCCGCAGTCCGTGCCAGCGATCACATTCTCACGCCCAACAACTTCAGCAAAGCGGCAGATACGCTCGGCCACGAGTTCAGGATGCTCAATGTAGTTCGTAGTCGAATCGAGAACACCTGGAATCAATACTTTCCCTGCTGGCAAAGTAAACTCGCGAAAGACTTTCCACTCATGCGCATGACGTGGATTCGCAGCCTCGAATGACAGCCCACTCGGACGTGCCTTCAGGACGATGTCGATGATGTCCCGCAACGGCACATCACGATGATGCGGCCCTTCATAATTGCCCCAACACAGATGCAACCGCATACGATCAGGTGGGATATCGGCAAGTGCGGAATTAAGAACTTCGATATGCAATTCTGCAATCTTGCGAAATTCGGCAACACTAACGCTAGCAAACTGGAGGTGACGGCCCATTGCCAAATCAGGACAATCAATTTGTAGCAGCAATCCAGCTTGATGAATTGCGTCGTATTCTATTTTCATGGCCTCAGCTAACGTGGCAAGGTATGCTTCATGGTTCGGATAGTAGTCGTTTTTGAGGAAGAGAGAAATCACACCAGGTGAAGCTGCGCTCATAAACGCTTCTGTGGGACTTACTCCTTGCAGAGCAGCCTTGAAGTTGTCGATCTCTTTGCGCAAGGCGTCTTTATCTTTGTAGGCAATAGGACCGGTGCAAGCTGGACGTTGCGCAGTCACACGATAAACACGACGGGCATAGTCCGGAAAATCTAACACATCCGCCGCACGCATCGGTCCAGCTTTTCCTCCGAAGCCAGTCAGTCGATCTTTCACGTACGTTGAATAGCCGATCTTTCCGGCCTCGCCGTCGTTGATCACGTCCACACCATATTCAATCTGCTTGCGCACGACCTCACTCACGGCTTCTTGCACCCGCTTCTCGAACGCGGCGTGATCTTGCAGTTCGCCTTTGTCCTTGGCATAGAGCATCGTCACCAGATCATCCGGTCGTGGCAAACTCCCAGTATGGATTGTGAGAATACGGTCAGTGCTACGTTTCATGATGTTTCCCTCCTCACGCGTCCTCATACTTCGGCTCGCGCTTCTCCAGAAATGCGGCAATACCTTCCTTCACATCATTCGTTCGGGTCGTAAGAATTTGGTTGCGGTCTTCCA
>JAYVFX010000159.1:0-2557 GCA_043772795.1 Deltaproteobacteria bacterium | reverse complement strand
GCCCGCCGTGACGTTCGACGATCTTCTTGCAGATCGCCAGCCCGATGCCGGTGCCCGAATACTCACTATGAGTGTGTAAGCGTTGAAATATCTGAAAGAGTCGCTTGGCCTGTTGCGGATCAATATGGTCCCGTTGTCGCGCACAGAAAACCGCCAGTGATGGTCCTCGTGCTGGGCAGTGATATGAATGCGTGGCGCTTCCTTGCAAAACTTCAGCGCGTTGCCAATCAGGTTCTGCAACACTTGGCCTAACCGGGTCTCATCCCCCGGCACGGTCAATACTGTTCGGCACAAATTTTGGCTCTGGGCAAAGTGGCCTTCCTCATTCTCTCTCCCTCGACGGGAGAGGGCTAGGGTGAGGGTGCCAAATACGTGCTGAACGAGTGAGGCTAAGTACCCCCTCATCCTGACCTTCTCCCGCAAGGGGAGAAGGAACCCAGTGTCGCACTTGCATAACGAGTGCCGAACACTATTGCGGCACGGTCGGCAAGGGGTCGTGGGTCACCTCAGCCTTGGCCTCGGCAATAGCGTCCTGCAGCGCGGAGGGCGAGACCGAAGCCCCCCAGAATGGTTGCGCGAAGCGCGAGTTGTTGCATTGAGTCTTCAGACCTTGCGACTTTATACAACAGACAGTTGCATTCAACGCAGTGATAACTCCATGTGAGGTAGCATATCCATCGAACGTAATCTGCGAACGCAATCTGCTGGGATTCTTGTACAGGCTCGCATGCGCAGTCTTTTATTTTTCGTGACCAAAGTCATCCCCGTTCTTATCAGCGTGCGAGCCCGTCTCTTCAAAAATCTGCAGCAGCGTTTTCCAGAACTCATCGACGGCCTGTAGCACGCGTGCGGAGTAGTCCCGTCTTGGCGATTTGACAATTAGGGAGGTCTCAGGCATCTCGTACCGGCGCAGCGTCGTTTTTACATGGCGGGAAGAACTCAATACCAGCACACGGATGCGGCGAAGAGTTGGATCCTCGTGCAGCGCCGCCAGTACCGTCTGCCCACCAAGGTTGGGCAGGTCAAGATCGATCAAGATGATATCTGGCCGTACGGCCTGCTCATAGGGCATCTGCCGCCGCAGGTACGCGAGAGCGGCATCGGCATCGGGGAGAACGGTTAGCTCATACAAAAAATGACTATTTGTGAGGGCCGTGTGAATGAGTTGGACTTCTGTGGGATTATCTTCCAGTATCAGGACGTGGATGAGCGTCTTGCATTCGGGTGGTGACATAGGGGCTTACACCATACTCCGTCTCGTCTAGAGCACACACTCAGACACGAAGTCCTCTCTTGTTAGTTTTTTCATGCAGTGCCTTCTTTGACAAGAGCGCACATGTCTTGAATCTGAGCAAATCATGCTTACATACAGAGCATGTGTTCCCAAGAGATAATTATGAACCTGCCGTCATGAGAGTATAGCGAGCAGACATCTGACTTGCTGACTGACACTGATCTCATACTTTCTTGGATACTTTGCTTTCTGTACCAGGGCGACGCCTCGTTCCTTGCAAAGCTCGTCTCTATGGAATAGTAGCGAGCTCATCCGGAAAGAATTCTGCTGACAACGGATACTTACAACCAAGCAGCCAAGAAGTGCGTGATGGTTCTGCTCGCTTCACTATTAGAGAATCGTTAAAGAGGACAAGAACTACAGCAAGCCCGAAGTATGTAGTAAAGAAAGCACACGCGTGGAACAAATCGCCAACGGCCATAAACAGGATGATCTCTTACGTAAGCTCCATCCGATCTTTGAACTCAGCCCCCTTATTCGACCCCGGGGTCTCTGGGTTGCACTCGTCATTCAACACCCACCAATTTTGCTGGGCCTCCTCTACAACACGCAAAAAGACGCCGTGCAATATCGCTTACGGTTGCAAACGACCAACCAGCCCGAGGTGTTTCGCCGTACCCGTTGGCGCAAGCTTACTGAGTCGTTTGTCCGCCAGCAGAGCACGGAACGCATTCAGCAAGCCTTTGCGACAATGGCCATCCAAGTTGGCAGTGCCGAGACCTTTGCGCTCCAATTTGTGCCGGGGGTCTCAGACTCTGAAATCCTGCACATTCTCTTCTCCAGCCGCCTTCCTGCCCTGTTTGATCAGACCTAACAGAGAAGTCCTTCGTTTTTCAATCATTAGACACAAATAGTTAGTGATATCTTTTGGAGAGAGATCATTACTCACTCCAGATATAGTTAAATCGAAGTATATGGGATCAGCACAGTCCCTGACAAAAATCCCCCTGCGCGGAGCCTGTAGTGAGCCATGTCGAACTACGCGGCCCCTCCTTCGACAAGCTCAGGACAGACTCTGCGAAAGGGGGCTTTTGGGTCCCCTCCTTTGTCAGAGAAGGGACAGGGAGGATTTCACAGTAAATGCCACAGTGTACGAATCTTCTGTAATCCGATTTAGGATCTCAAGTGGCGCAAGAGTTGAGTGAGGGTCTCGACCCCCACCGGTTTGAGCAGATAGCCGGCGACAACCAAGTCCCGACGCGCGAGTACTTCTTTGCTGATGTCGTTCTCCGTGGTGACAAAGACCCAGACCGGCAAGTGGCA
>JAYVFX010000158.1:0-7297 GCA_043772795.1 Deltaproteobacteria bacterium | reverse complement strand
CTGAAGCGCTCTTGAAACGCACGGACCATCGTCGGAGAGAACTTTTCCCAGATCGGTCTGAACTGCCGCCGGAACGGTTAGAGCTCGCTCTTGCATCTGGAGCTACGGTGTAACGCCGGATGTATCTGGAGACTTGTTCGCCAAGTAGTAGAGTGGGTCATGACCCACTCTACTACTTGGACTTTCTTGTCACGGGTGATTTGCTTGAACTGCGCAATCTTGCGACGGTCGCTGAACTGATTGTTCGCTGTGCCAGCCGGCGTCAGGAGAGTCGAGGATTACACTCAACGTTAGATTTCCCACAGACTGACGATGTGCACTGGCGGCATGATACGATTGTCCGCCTCGAATAGTGACGTCGCCTGGAAGGAAGGAGCCGTCAATTCAATTAAGAAAAGATGACGGCAAAAGCGCAGAACGGCTACCGCTCCAACTCACGAAATAACGGCAACTGACTGCCGCGCGGTCGCTCGCTGAGTGGCACAGGGTAACGACCTGTGAAACAGACTGCAAATGCTACTAGCGAAGAGTTCCGCTGGTTCGGAGAGCGGCGGCGAGCGTCTCGCCCACTACGCGATGGCCAGCTTCATTCCAATGATTGCCGTCCGCTGCCAGCACTACGCTTCCTCCTTGCTCTGCCGCTCGTAGTGCTGGTCTGACGCTGCCGAGAAAGTGCATTCCGTGTTGTGTCGATAGTGCCTGAAAGGCTTCCAGGTACGGCTGTTTCTCATCGGCAGAGAAAGCACCGATAGGAATCTTGCCCGCGCGAGATTTGACCTTTCCCATGAGTGCTTCAGTAACTCGTAGTGATCTAAGGAACCCTTCATGTTTCATCCCGAATTGTTCAATGTGAGTTTCTATAGTTTGGGGTGAAGTCGTCAGGGTGTCCAGACGGCCAAAAATAACGTGTAAAAGCCGTGAATGCTGCTGTGCGAATTGGCGTAATGTCGCCCCTTTTCGTGCAAGGACGTATCGTATCTGGCCGTCGATTAAGTACGGGCGCACGGTGCCGCTATTCTCCCATGTACTCTGTTCCTCCAGTTCGACGGAATTGTTGACAAAGTCATTGGAACAAAATTGCCACAGAATCAAGTCAGGTTTGATGTCGTCAAGATAGCGATCGAGCACGAGGTACTCTTGCAGGGTGCCATAACCAATGACTCCATACGCGAAGACTTCGACGTTTAACGCATCTTTCATAACTGCGTAGTACGTCTTGTCATCTGAGGCTTCGAGTGCGTGAGTGACGGAGTCGCCGATCACCAAGACTTTCATCCGCTGCGTGTGCACCTCGCCAAACATACGAAAGCCGTACTCATTCTGGGAAAGGGTGCGTGTATACGTTGATCCATCGACGCTCTTCTGTGTGGTGACTGAGTGAAAGTTTTCGACCGCACGCCATCCACGCTGTGCATCCAAGACGACCGGAAACGAAGGTGATGGGCGGATTACTTCCGCACGTAAGGGGATGCCCCACCGCACGCGCTGATAACAGCGGAAGGCCATTTCTCCTGCACATAAAGTGAAGAAAAAAGAAAGAAGAGAAAGCATGAGGCCGACCATCAGGTGAGGCCACTGCCTTTGGGAAGAAGAATGGGGCTGTCCCATCGTGGTCCAGGCTGCCTTAGAAAAGAGTATAGATGAAGGGCGCAATGACTGAACCTTGAGTGAACACTAGCAAACTCCCCAGCGCTATCATGATGATAATGATGGGTAATAGCCAAAACTTCTTCCGCTCTTTCATAAAGTCCCAAAGTTCGCCGAGTAGTTCTCTCATGAATTACCTCATCGACTGATAGGAACAATGTTCGTGAATAGCGGTAACAGATTTCTCTTGCCGTTCTCTGTGACTCAATCTGTACTAGAATTGCCGAGTGAGGTGCGAGGTCGGACGGGCTGGACGTATCGCTCGATAGGTAGAGGCGTGTGGGTCGAACTGACGATTCAGCGGGTCCTGTCCAAACTTGCGTCTCACAATGCCAAGAGGGGTAAATAGAGTGAAAAAGATGACACTCAGAAGTATTTTTGTGTTGAGCCACGCCATACTTTCCGCAAGCGTATTCCATAATATGTAGATGGGCTTGAGCAGAGCAGGGCGTACGAATGCGAAGAGGAGCAATGCGCTGGCCACGAAGAGGGGCCAGCGCCGAAGGCTCGTATTATGCACGATCAGCGGCCAAACTCCGATCATGAAAAACACTCCTCCCAGGACGAAACCAAAAGTGCGAAGCTGCTTTCTTTCTGTTTCTTCCACCACGCCGTTTCCCTCCGGTGTTAATCCAACTTGAACTCTGTCTGCCAGGACGAGTGCTCTCGCCAAGGTGGTTGTGCGGCTTTATATAAAACCCAATTCTCGAGAACCAATACGTCCATCTCTGTCCGCATGAAGCACCGGTAGGCATCTTCTGGAGAGCAAACAATCGGTTCGCCTCGGACGTTAAAAGAGGTATTAATCAACACCCCACACCCTGTCTTTTGCTCAAATGCCTTAAGAAGTTGATAGTAACGGGGATTGGTTTCTTGGTGGACCGTATGGATGCGAGCGGAGTAATCAACATGGGTAACTGCCGGAATATCGGAGCGTGGGATATGGAGCAAGGCAAGTCCCGACAATGTGTGTTGTTCTGTCGTAAGAATCCGTTGGCGTTGTTTCTGTATGGGGGAGACTAACAACAGGTATGGGCTTGCTGTCTCAAGTGCAAAATACTCCGCTACTCGTTCATGCAGGACTGACGGCGCGAAGGGTCGGGAAGACTCTCGATATTTAATTTTCTGGTTCATCTGCGATTGCATCGCAGGATTACGCGCATCACCTAGAATGCTGCGCCCGCCAAGTGCACGTGGTCCAAATTCCATGCGACCTTGAAACCACCCCACGACCTTACCAGAGATCAGCTCATCAGCAATGCAGTCAAACACTACCTCATCAGTGAGGTAAGTTGCGCTTGCTCCTTGCTCTGTCAGCCATTGGGCAATATCCTCATTGGAGAAGGAAGGTCCCAAGAAACTTCCACCCATACCGTCGTGTATTTCATCGCTCGTCCGAGGATGCCCGTCTAGTTGATGCTATGCGGTGAGAGCCGCACCAATTGCTCCTCCGGCATCGCCTGCGGCAGGTTGAATCCATAAGTTTTGGAAGGGGCCTTCGCGCAGGATACGGCCGTTTCCCACACAATTCAGCGCTACACCACCGGCGAGACACAAGTTGGGTATTCCAGTTTCTTTGTGAAGCGTTTTGGCCAAACGTAACATGACTTCTTCGGTGACCTCTTGAATCGATCGCGCAAGATCCATATCCCGTTGTTGCAGCGGAGTCTCAGGTTGGCGCGGCGGGCCGCCAAACAACGCGTGAAAGCGAGGATTCGTCATCGTCAGCCCAGTGCAATAATTAAAGTACTCCATGTTGAGGCGGAAGGTGCCATCAGGCTTGAGATCAATGAGGTGATCATAAATGGTTTGCACATAGGTAGGCTGGCCATACGGTGCCAGTCCCATCACTTTATACTCACCTGAATTGACCTTAAAGCCGGTATAGTACGTGAACGCGGAATACAACAATCCAAGAGAGTGCGGAAAAAGAATTTCCCATAATGGTGTAAGCTGGTTTCCTTGCCCTAGCCATGCGGAAGTTGTGGCCCATTCTCCCACACCATCAAGGCAGAGGACAGCAGCTGCGTGATACGGCGACGGATAAAACGCCGAAGCCGCATGCGCCTCATGGTGCTCGGTAAATAAGAGTGGGGGAAGAGGGAGAGGCGAATTATTGGGAGCCAGTGTCGCGAGTTCTTTTTGTAAGACTCTCTTGAGGAAGAGTTTATCTTTTAGCCACATTGGCATTGCTGAGAGGAACGAGCGGAGCCCACGAGGAGCGAAGGCAAGATACGTTTCTAGTAAACGCTCAAATTTCACTAATGGTTTGTCATAGAAGACAACGTAGCGCAGATCCTTGAGGGTGATTTTGCCTTCACGCAAACAGTACTGAATCGCATGGGCGGGAAATCGCGCATCATGTTTTTTGCGGGTAAACCGCTCTTCCTGGGCTGCCGCACGGATGTGATCGTCTTGGACCAAACAGGCAGCGCTATCGTGATAATAAGCGGAGATCCCGAGAATATTCGTCATTGGGACTCAGTGCGAGTACAGAGAGGAAAACACATATACGCAAGTAGAATGCGTGTGCCGCTTGCTGAAACGAACCAAGGCGCAACCCCGAGTTTACCGAACAACTTCCGACACTGAACCTACCGCTCCAACTCTCGAAATAACGGCAACTGACTACCGCGCGGGCGCTCGCCGAGTGGCACAGGGTAACGACCGGTGAAACACGCGTCGCAAAAACCACTGCCGTCTTCTTTCAAGGCGGCATACATGGCTGCCTCATTTAAGTACGCCAGGGAATCCGCCGTGATATAGCGACAAATCTCTTCGACAGAATGAGACGAGGCTATAAGCTCGCGGCGAGTTGGTGTATCGACGCCATAAAAACATGGTCCAATCGTTGGCGGCGAACTGATGCGCAAATGGACTTCCGTGGCTCCTACGTTCCGAATCATCGCGACAATCTTACGGCTCGTTGTGCCGCGAACGATCGAATCGTCAACCACTATAACCCGTTTGCCACGTAGCAGTTCAGGTTGGGCGTTGAGTTTGACTTTGACACCGAAGTGGCGAATCGACTCCAGCGGCTCGATGAACGTGCGACCAACATAGTGGTTACGGATCAGCCCCATCTCAAACGGCAGCTTCGCTTCTTCCGCGTAGCCTAACGCAGCCGGTACCCCGGAGTCTGGTACTGGAATGACAAGGTCGGCTGGTACTCCCGCTTCCCGCGCAAGTTGGCGACCGAATTCTTTCCGTGTCTCATAGACGCTACGGCCATACAGCAGACTATCTGGTCGCGAAAAATAGATGTGTTCAAACACACAGCGTGATAACGGTTCGTGAGGAAACGGTGCGTACGAGGTCATGCCTTGTGGCGTGAACGATAACACTTCGCCAGGGGCAACTTCCCGTTCGTATGTGGCACCGATAAGGTCCAAGGCGCAGGTTTCTGACGTGACAACGTAGGTGTCTCTGCCCCCCTCATGGAGGCGACCCAGCACCAGCGGACGAAAGCCGTACGGGTCACGAACTGCGACCATCTCGTCTTCAGAAAGAAAGACTAGCGAGTACGCTCCTCGTACTTGCCAGAGCGCTTCAATGATGCGATCGACTAAGCGCTCTCCTCGTGATGCGGCAATGAGATGGAGAATCACCTCCGTATCAACCCCTGATTGAAAAATCGAACCCCGCGCTTCGAGTTGGGTGCGGAGTTCTTCAGCATTGACCAGATTGCCGTTGTGAGCGATAGCAAGCGAACCATGCGTATACTTCACAACCAGGGGCTGGCTATTTTTCAGAACCGTCGTGCCTGTCGTGGAGTAACGATTATGGCCAATCGCGCTGGTCCCTTCGAGGCGACGAATAATTTTTTCGTCAAAAATATCCGCAACCAGTCCCATCCCGCGATGTACGAGCAGGGTTTGTCCGTTTGACGATGCGATCCCAGCGGACTCTTGGCCGCGGTGTTGAAGAGCATATAACGAAAGATAAGCGAGGTTTGCTGCCTCTGGATGACCGTAGACGCCGACCACGCCACATTCTTCGTGAAAACGGTCGAGCGTTTCATCGTCTTCCTGTTCGTGTGGCACGGGACCTCCTGTCCTTTAGGTTGCAGGTGAGAGGTTACAGACTAGAAGGGACAGTCAAGCCTCTGTTCCTTATCACCTGTTCCCTGTCACCTCTTCTATCTTGAGTTGTCGTGCTAATGCAGTGCGCCATTCTTGTCGGAGTGTGCGGGTTGGCACCTGCAGAAAATTTGCGATGATGAGATCAGTACCGCCAACTTCACCTAAAACAGTGTACGGTAGTTGTTGTGCCTTCGCTAGTTGCTGTAATCGGGGGAGTTGGTCAGGCGGAAGCGAGACAACGACCCGCGATTGACTCTCGCCAAACAGGGCGACATCGGGTCGTAGGTTGCCTGGGAGCGTTACTCGTGCCCCGAGCGGTCCTTCCGGTCGCGTGATACAGGCTTCTGCGAGGGCAACGGCTACCCCTCCCTCAGCGACATCATGGGCAGAAGAGAACAGGCGTTCCTGCGCTGCCTGTAGGCAAAGGTGGTGCAGCCGTTTTTCTTGCGCAAGATCCAGAGCCGGAGGTGCACCGGCAGTGATCCCGTGAATGGTCGCCAGGTATTCACTGGCGCCGATCTCGTTTTGCGTTTCTCCCACAAGGACGATGCAATCGCCGGGGTATTTGAACCATTGAGTCACATGCAGTGTGACATCTTGAAGAATGCCTACGCTGGCGATTGTTGGTGTCGGCGGAATCGCTCTGCCTTCTGTCTCGTTGTAGAAACTGACGTTCCCGCTTACCACGGCGATGCCTAACGCAAGGCAGGCGTCGCGTATGCCGGCAATGGCTTGCTGGAATTGCCACATCACTTCCGGTTTTTCCGGGTTGCCAAAATTGAGACAGTCGGAAAGCGCGACAGGACGAGCCCCACTGACAGCGAGATTCCGCGCGCCTTCAGCAACGGCGATCTGTCCGCCACGATAAGGATCTAATAAGCAGTAGCGGCTATTGCAGTCAACGCTGATACCAATACCCTTCGTGGTGCCTTTTAAGCGGATGATGGCAGCGTCAGAGCCCGGTTGCACGACGGTATTACCGCACACGAAAGAATCGTATTGCCGATAGACCCACTCTTTACTGGCCAGATTCGGTGAGGACAGCAACCGCAATAACACCTGACCATAATCGGCTGGTAAGGGTAGAGGAGTGATGTCGAGTTGTTGTCGTTCGGCAAAATTTGCAGGTGGCGCGGTTGGACGTTCATATACCGGGGCATCATCAGTGAGAGCGGAAACCGGAATCCGCACGACTTCTTCGCCGTGCCAGTGCGAGCGAAAGAGGCCGTCATCGGTTACCTGTCCGACCACTTCGGCTTGTAAGTCCCACCGCGCGAAGATCGCTTTTACCTCTTCTTCATGACCGGCTTTGGCGACAATCACCATGCGTTCTTGCGATTCCGAAAGTAGCAGGTCATAGG
Organism: Deltaproteobacteria bacterium; assembly: GCA_043772795.1. Lineage (GTDB taxonomy): Bacteria > Desulfobacterota > Binatia > Bin18 > Bin18 > VGTJ01. The sequence continues at coordinate 207 of JAYVFX010000158.1, read as the reverse complement.
GAGCAATGTTTTCTTCGCGGGTAGGGATCTTGTCGAGATTCAGGACAATGCCCATATCCCCACGTCCGGCCATCTCGACCGAAGAACTCGTGAGGCCGGCGGCACCCATGTCCTGGATAGCAACGATCAGATCATGCTGCATCAGTTCCAAGCACGCTTCGATCAGCAGTTTTTCAGTGAACGGGTCCCCCACTTGCACGGCAGGGC
>JAYVFX010000157.1:0-2676 GCA_043772795.1 Deltaproteobacteria bacterium | reverse complement strand
TGTACAACGCAGGGAGCCAGGGGTAGCCCCAGGTACGATACGGACGTGGAAGATCCGGCCGGTGCCAACGTAAAACAAAGAGCGCAACGACTGTGAGTGCAGAAAATCCAACGAGCACCACCGTGGCATACGTCAGCAGTTGTTCAAATGTTCCTGACAAAATCAGCACCGATGTCCATGCGGCTTGCAAGAGCAACGCTCGCCCTGGCACACCAAACCGTGGATGCAACTGCGCCACACTCCGAAAGAATACGCCGTCCTTTGCCATCGCAAAGTATATCCAACCGCCAGTGAGGACCATCACATTCAACGCACTAGCCACTGACAAGGCAATCAGGACAGCAATGATCCGCGCCGCATGTGCGCCAAAAAGTGCAGAGGCACTCAGGTCACCAACTTGGATCACTCCTTTGAGCGCGGCTATCGGCACGGCGTACAAGTACAAAACATTCAGCAGAAGATAGACGACAAGGGTCACCAGTGTCCCGCACAGCAACGCCCGCGGTACGTTTTTTTCTGCATGGTGCACTTCACTGGCGATGTATGCCGCGGCGTTCCATCCAGTGTAGGCGAACGAAACAGGGATAAGGGCCACTCCCACTGCCGACAAACGTCCAGACAAGTCCGCTCCAGCGAATAGGGGAGAAAAATTGGTCCACGAACCGGCTCCCCACCAGAATCCCGCTACCAGCAATGCGGCGATCGCCGCCAGCTTGCTGACGCTGAGAACATTTTGCGCTAGGCTGCCAAGATGAAGCCCACGGTAGTTCAGCAGCGACACGGCCCAGACCAGAAGAAGTGCTAACAATTTATTCCACGATAGCGAGACCGGTATTCCGCCTACGGTGCTGGCCAAGACCGCAACCTCAGCCGTCACCCCAAAGCAGACATGCGTAAGCGATCCGGCCAGTGCGATAGCCAACACCGCAATCGAGCCGGTGAAATTTGCAATAAATACCGACCAGCCACACAGAAATCCCCAGAATGGCCCGAAGGCTTCACGCAAATAGACATACTCGCCACCAGCGTGCGGGAATGTTGCCCCCAATTCAGCCCATGTCTGCGCACCGGCAAACGCCAGGAGGCCGCCAATCATCCAGACGACCAGAATCCAGCCTGAACTTGGCACCGCATCGGCAACAACACCACTGGTTGTGAAGATACCAACGCCGATCGTATTACCGATGACCAGCATGGTAGCGCTGAATACACTCAGTAATTGCGGATTGCGGATTGCGGATTGCGGATTGGCAGTTGCGAATTGCGGAATGCGGATTGCAGATTGACGATTGTTCATTGCAGATTGCGAATTGGGGATTGTTGATTAGGATCAGGAATTGAATAGCTTCTCGACTTTACGAAGTAAAGACGAACCCTGTCATTGCGAGGAGCCGCAGCGACGAAGCAATCTCTGTTTTCGGGCGAGGAGTCTGTTCTTTTTTATCAATCCGCAATCTATATTATTCCGCAATCTACATTAGAGCGGTGATTCTTGAGCGGTCACGCCTCACGTTTCCGACTTGTCACCCGCAGTGCCTAATTTCAGTTCGCTTTCCTCTTGCAGATAATCAATCGTCTGATGGACTTGCTCCCGCTCCTTTTCTAGGAACCGGGCGACAGCGTCCGATAACCGCGGTTCGGCCAAAAAATGCATACTCACAGTTGGTTGAGGATCAAAACCACGAAGGCGTTTGAAATCACCACCGGCTCCTGGTTCAAAGCGGACGAACCCGTGTTTGATGCAATGGTGAATGGCCGCATAGTAACAGACATTGAAATGCAGATGACGGAGTTCCCGAAACGCCCCCCAGTAGCGACCATAAAACACGCCGTTCTTTTGTACATTGAACGTTCCGGCGATAAGCTCGTCTTCGTGGTAGGCAACCACAAAACACAAGTTACGCTTGAAGCGCTTGCCTAAGAGGTCAAAAAACTGCGGTTGCAGGTACTGTCGTCCCCAATGCAGCTTGTCGATCTGGCTTTTGTACAAAGCGAACATCTGCGGAAATATCTCGGTGGGAATCTCTTCACCGTACAAGGTCTCAATCCGCACCCGTTGTTCGTCTACTTCACGCATCTCACGCTTGATTTGGTTACGTCGTTTCGTACGAAAATGCGCCAGATAGTCGTCAAAGGTCTGGTACCCATGATTGAGCCACTGATACTGTAACCCCACGCGCTTGAGGTATCCCAGCTCTGCGAGGATCTCACTTTCATCGGGGAGGCAGAAATTGACGTGGACAGACGACAAATCGTTTTGCTGACACACACTCTGGAGCGTTTGTCCCAACAGCCGCAGCAACGTCGGACGGTCGCTTCCTGGCGCGGTCAGAAAGCGCACCCCGGTCGCCGGGGTAAAAGGCGCGGCCACTAACATCTTGGGGTAATACTCAATTCCTGCCCGCTGTGCGGCATCAGCCCAGGCGTGGTCAAACACAAACTCGCCCATGCTGTTCCCTTTCAGGTACAGCGGACACGCAGCAACGAGCTGTTTTCCGTCATAGACCGTTAAGTGTTGCGGTTGCCACCCAGTCCTGGGGCCAGTGCAGCGCGCTTCTTCCATGCAGGCGAGCCAATCCCATTCAATAAAGGGTGACCCATCCCCCACTAAAGCATCCCAGGCTGTGCGGTCGACTTCGGCCATACTTTTGATAACTTTGACTTGCATCATGCTAC
>JAYVFX010000156.1:0-4498 GCA_043772795.1 Deltaproteobacteria bacterium | reverse complement strand
AGCTGCACATCAAGTGACGTTTCTTCTTTTGCTTCCCGCACTGCTGCAGCTTCGGCTGATTCACCGTAGTCGATAAATCCACCTGGCAGCGCCCACCCTGGAGGTGGATTCTTACGGCGGATTAATACAATACCGCCACTGTCTAATTCAATAATGATATCGACGGTCGGGAAAGGATTGCGCGGGGTAGCCATAGAAGCGAGGCTACCACACAAATACGGAATGATGAATGATGAACGAGGAATGTGGAATGCGGAATGCGGAATGCGGATTGAGAAGAAAGACCGACTGAGCTTTGCCCAACGGTCAGACATCAGTTACGTTTCTGTCATGGAAACAATACGCTTTGGACTCATTGGCGCGGGCAAACACGGGAGTCGTTACGCCAAACACATCGTTGAAGATATTCCCCAGGCTGAACTAGTTGCGATTTGTCGTCGCGACCAGACTGAAGGTGAAGCTCTAGCAACAAAGTACAGCTGCTTGTACTCCGCTGACTATCGCCAACTCCTTGAGGATGCACGTATTGACGCTATCGCAGTCGTCGTTCCTCCTTATCTACACACAGAAATCGTGACCGCGGCCTGCCACGCTGGCAAACACATCCTCCTTGAGAAGCCCTTCGCGGTCAGTGTTGCTGAAGGTCGACAGTTACTTGAGGTTCTTGCTCGCAGCAAAAGTCGCTGTATGGTTGCTCACACGCTGCGATTCAACGCGGTGGTCCAAGCATGCAAGCACCACATCCCTCAAATCGCACCACTTCACTCGTTGTATCTCAGTCAGCGTTTTGAACCTTCACCACTCGTGTGGCTTGATCATAAAGCAGAAAGTGGTGGTGGAATTATTCTTCACACGGGAGTCCATAGTTTCGACCTCTTACGTTTTCTCAGTAGCTATGAGGTCCACAAGGTATGGTGCCACACCAACACGATTTTCACCAAAGAGACCGAAGATAACTTTTCGATGTTCTGCCAGCTTAGCGACGTGTCACATACGCATACTATTCCCGGAGCAGTAGCGGGTTCACGCTCAACCGCGAGTCGTTCAGGATTGATCGAAATTACTGGCGAAAACGGCCAATTAGTTGGGGACCACCATCATGGCTTCGCCTACTTGATACAAGGCGCGGAGCGAACTTCTCTCGTAATAGAGCCGCCAGTTCCAACAGTCCGCGAGACGGTGCAGGTATTTGTTCAGAATCTTCTCAGTGATGCTCCTTTCCCCATTACACCGAGAGACGGGTTTCAAGCTATCGCTATTGCCGAGGCGTGTTATCGGTCGGCAGCAAATAAGCAGTTGGAATCTGTCGCGTCCTAGGTTTAAGATGGCTCTTGCAGCTCGACAGAGGAGGATTACATGGCACTAATGGATTTTATCCGTGGTCAGTTTATCGACATTATCCAGTGGACAGACGACTCACGAGATACCCTCTCCTATCGTTTCCCAGATGAAGATAAAGAGATCAAAAGCGGCGCGCAGCTCATTGTTCGTGAGTCGCAAATCGCACAGTTTGTGTACCTTGGTCAGTTTGGCGATGCCTTTGATCCCGGCAAGCATGATCTCGTAACGGCAAACATCCCGATCCTCTCGGACCTGAAAGGCTGGAAGTATGGCTTTGAGTCGCCCTTCAAAGCGGATGTGTATTACGTCGTCACACGCATTTTTAGTGGCAACAAGTGGGGAACCGCAAATCCGGTGATGATGCGCGATCAGGACTTTGGTATCGTCCGTGTGCGCGCATATGGCATCTACGATTTTCATGTCGTTGAACCGCGCATGTTTCTCAAAGAAGTTGCGGGCACTGACGATCATTTTCGTCTTGACGAGTTCGCTGATGTCATGCGCTCACGTTTGGTGAGTGTGTTCTCCGAAGCGCTTGCTACAGCCAAGATTCCAGTCCTTGATGTTGCATCTCGCTACTCAGAAGTCGGCGGTGCGATTCTGCCTATCCTGAATCCGATTATGAAAGAGAAGTATGGCCTCGAACTGACGAGCTTCGTGGTCGAGAACGTCTCAGTTCCGCCGGAAGTCGAGCAGGCAATCGACAAACGTTCGAGCATGGTAGCGGTTGGTAATCTCAACGATTACGTCAAGTTCCAGATGGCCCAAGGAATGGAAAAAGGTGGGGCTGGTGTTGGTGGAGCAGGAGCAGAACTCGCCGTTGGCCTGGCGATGGCACAGCAAATGATGAATCAAGCTGGCGGTATTCTGAATCAGGCTACACTGCCTGTAGCAGGAGCACAGCCGGCAGCAGCGACAACTTCTCCCTTACCCGATCTTCTCGGCATCGCCGATGTAGCAAAACTCCTTGGTGTCAGCGAAGACGACGTGACGGCGACAATCACCGCCGGAGACTTGAAGGCAAAGAAGATTGGGTCGACGTATCGGATTACCCGAGCGGCAGTGGAGGAGTTTTTGAAAACGTAAAAGTAGTCAGTAGTCAGTAGTCAGTAGAGGAAAGTAATAAAGATTTAAAAATGAAAAATAAAGCATTGAAAAAGGAAAGTCGAACGAACGACACTCTCTGTTTCTCCATTCTCTATTCTTCATTGTCTATTGCCATGCTGGCTACTGGCTACTGACTACTGTCTACTTTCATCTATGGACCAACCCCAGGTTACCGCCCACGCCAAACACGCCTGCCCCGCCTGCGGCGCAGAGGCGCACTGGAATCCCTCTAAGCAAGCGTTGATCTGTTCGTTCTGTGGGACCAATGCACCAGGCAAGGTGGAACCGGACAGCGCAGGCAGTCCGCAGATTGTTGAACATGATCTGGTCACAGCGTTACGGGGAATCACCGACGATTACCGTGGCTGGCAAGCACAGAAAACTTCAGTCAAATGCCAAAGCTGTCAGGCGATCTCCGTTTTCGATGCGACACGTGTTGGACAGCGGTGTGAATTTTGTGGGTCAACTTCGTTAGTACCGTATGAACAAATCAAAGAGTCCTTCACTCCTGAAAGCCTCCTCCCACTGAAGGTCAGCGAGTCAAAAGTCCGCGACGTCATTCGCAAGTGGTACGGCGAGGTGTGGTTTGCTCCCAACAAGCTCAGACAAGCGGCACTCACCGACCAAGTCAAAGGTGTGTATCTGCCCTACTGGACCTTCGATGCCACCGTTGCAGCAGATTGGCAAGCCGAAGCCGGACATTATTATTACACCACCGAACAATTTCGCGATAACAACGGCAGTGTTCGTACCCGCGAAGTCCGACATGTGCGCTGGCAACCAGCTTCCGGCTCGTTGCAGCATTTCTTTAATGACGAGTTAGTCGCAGCGTCGCACGCGATAGAACCCCATCACCTACGCGCAATCGAACCGTTCCCAACCAACGACCTCGTTCCGTATGATTCTGGCTATCTGTCAGGTTGGGTAGTAGAGCGTTACCAGATTGATCTTGTCGCTGCCGCCCAGCACTCCCGCGAACGCATGGACTCACAACTAGAGAGCATGTGTGGTGCGCAAGTACCGGGGGATACGCAACGCAACCTGCAAGTGCGCACAGATTATTCTGGTCAAACCTTCAAACACATCCTCGCGCCGGTCTGGCTCCTCACCTACACCTACGGCGTACGCACGTATCATGTCGTTGTGAACGGCTACACCGGTGCCATCTCGGGTGATTATCCAAAGAGCTGGGTAAAGATTTTCTTCACGGTGCTGCTAGCCTTATTGCTCGCGGGTATCTTCTTTTCTCTTGCGGAACGATAGACGTACGGCGAGCAGTCCCCTTACTTGGATTGTTTCCAATACGGCTCGTTGTTCAACGCCGGTTGGTCTTCAGCAAGTTGAAACAGCACGCCACAGGCAGTCTTCGGCGAGAGGAACGCTTCCACCGTCCGGTCTCCTTCTTCGCGCTTATCAACAACCTTAATACCCTTTCCTTCTAAGAACGCGATCTTCTCTTTCAGTCCAGGGACTTGTAACGTAATGTGATGCACGCCTTCACCACGTTTTTCGATAAACGAGGCAACGAAATTTTTAGGATCAAGCGCCTCAATGAGTTCGATGGTGAAATCGTCAAGATCGAACACCGCGTAGCGGAAGCCGCCCCCGCGACCTTCAGCGACGTAACGGAACTTCGCTCCTAACGACCCTTCGATAAACGTGCGAGCTTGTTCGATACTCTGGACAGCAATAGCGACGTGGTCGAGACGACCAATTGGTTCAGTTGGCATAGATTCCTCCGTGCGAAAGCGTTTATCTCGTTTTCCACAGGGAGAGAAGGCCGGAGGGCGATTGCCAGGAACATCTGTTCCTAATCCCCAACACCCGGCTCCCAATACTCGAGACATGCTTGTCGAAGCGAACGGACACGACCATAATAATGGCGGAGGAACAACAATATGACAGACGGGAACGTACTCACTGCCGGCGCAGGGCCAAATCGCTGGCGCGTATGGCTTGAGGCATCACGACCCTTCTCCTTTACGGCATCGGTTACCCCAGTGCTCATTGGCTCAGTTCTGGCCGCCATTGAGGGTCCGTTTTTCTGGGG
>JAYVFX010000155.1:0-2249 GCA_043772795.1 Deltaproteobacteria bacterium | reverse complement strand
TTTGTATTTCAGACATCAAGTAGCCTCTCAAAAGTGATTAAATCTCGATGACCTCTTCGCCGCCAAAGGTGTTCATCACCATGAGCAGATCCTTGAGGTTTCTGCAGCCTTGTTGAATTGCTTCTTCGAGTTTCAGCAGGGTTGCAATATCGTCTATCTCGGTTGTCCTGCCGTTGATAATGTCATTGACGGAAAGATGGAATTCAAGGTTGGAGAACCTTTAATAGGCAGCTCGTAGCTTGCAAGGATATGACCACTTACCTTGTACCGATCAATCAGAGCGCGTTCTTCGTCCGTGATGTTGGCTCTTGCGTGAAGGCTGAAGCGAACACCCTTATGGCCTCCGAATAGGCCCTTTACGTCAGTTTGGTTGCGTTTGACGATGAGTTTCATTGCCGCTTCTCCTTTGTATGGCTAATTTACATTTGAAGGTCTTCCTTGCCACAAGATGTCTGGATTAAAGGGCCGAAGCGACTATGGACTTCATCGTCTACATCTCGATCGTGCATACGCTACAAAGGGCGCAAGAATTGCAGCTCGGACAATGCGCTTGAACAGGTTGTGTCCTTCGATCCTTTTCACAAGCCACGGAGAGACTCGGTAATAGATCCTGACTAGCCCAATGCCCACTCGAGTTTTGTTCATTATTTCATCTCGATACCGCTCAAGGATCTGCACGTCTTCGCACTCGCGCCCGCCGTACACACAGGTAGCTACGAAACACCCAGTTTTGGGAGAGGGTTCTGATTCCATTACTGACAAGTTGTGCTTGGCTCTCTTCTTCGTCTCTGCACGATGCTGTACGGTTTCCTCTCCATCGATTTCCTCGTTCAAGTCTTCCGCTTCTAGCACCTTTTGCCAATGAATGGCTGCTCGCTCATTCCGCGCTTTTTCTGCATATAAGCATCCTAGTTCAAAGTGTAGGTCAGGTGTAGGAACGCCGTGGAGGTACTCGAAGAGGCGCAACTTTTTTTCCAGATACTCAATCTGGGCGTCGCTGCCTTCTGTCTCAGCTATTGACCTGCCGCGAAGCATGTAGAGAGATTCGCATCGCTCAAAGGCACCCTGGTTACGAGGATCCGCAAAGAACTCATATCCTCCTTGGGCATCTAATGATAATGCCGATTCGAACTGAGAGAGTCCTTCTGAGAGCCGCTGTGACATTATTCGATCCTGCTCGATATCATCTTTTGCTACTGCCAAAATACGACCGCCCAGGAAGGCTTTTGCACACACTTCATCATCGGCGGGTAGACCCTGACTGAGAGCAAGTTGGAGTTCTCGAATGGCCTCAGAGTCGTCACCGTCACCGAGCATTAATTTGAGTCCTCTAGTGAAATGATCCTGGGCCGGATTCTTCAGGAACCGATCACACGAATCTGTTAGATCGATTTGGTGATTAAAATATGAACTCTCTCGACAGCCGCATATGTGTTTAGGTAGCCTGTGTCTGCAGTCGTTGCACACTCCGTCGCTCGTCTCACTTCTCCCCATTCCTTGCAGTGGATTATATTTCTGTAAACTTGGGTGCAGGACCGAGAAGTGGGAAGATAGAACCTGAGAAGCCGAGAGCAGCTATAGTGCCGAGCTTAGCTCTTCACCCTCCTCTCTGCCCTCTATCGCAAAGCCTTCTCTATTCACATGCAGTTAGACAGCTTCTTCCCGTTCTATCTTCTACGCTTCTTTTCCTCGGAGCCCTTACAAGACGACCAAACACAGACATGTGGTACGGACAGATTTTCTGGGAATGGCAATACCGCGGAAGGTTACCTGTACACCTTCCCTTTACCATCGCACGCATTACACATGACCGTGCCGTTTTTTTTACAATAATCACAGCCTTTCCTGTGGCATCTAGGACAATCGACCACCTTTTTCCCGTGGCATATTGTACACGTGTATTCCATGATGTCTCTCCCTTTCCTAATTTGGCGCTACAGTTGGATACTCCTGACAAAGCCAATCGCCCAAAGTTTAGACAGTTGCTCTTACCCTAGGTTCACCGTTATCAACATAGTTCGTTGCTTGTCGTCTCTCCCAGGAACCGGCAAATCTGACACACTTTTTTCCGCTCTGTCAAGCTGCGGACTACGTATGGGTGCATATCAAAGTATTGGCAGGCGCGAGAGGTATAAGATAAGGAGGACAGGAGAAGAAGAGGCAGAGGGAGGGCAAGCGATGCGGGGCAGAGAGAAGACGGAAGCTGGGGGTGGGAAGGTGGCGTTTGCGGCGAGTGAGGGGCGGCGAGG
>JAYVFX010000154.1:0-4071 GCA_043772795.1 Deltaproteobacteria bacterium | reverse complement strand
GTATCAGGAATAGGGCTTTTAGAATTGGAGAACAGCCATGCGCCACCTTCATCAGCAAATCACCTTTGTACTTTGCGCGTTGCTTTTTCTACTGCCAGTCTCTGCTCACGCGAAGTTCAACATTGAATTTACCGACGGGCATCACATGACCGTCGCGAATTATGAAGAGAACGGCGATACCGTAAGGGTTCATACTTCACTTGGCTCATTTGCCTTTCAGAAGGACGACATCATCACGATTACTGACCTTGATGCCGGAAAGAAGACAAAGAAACCGACAGTAACAGCAAAAGCCCACCCATTTCCAGTTCCAGCACCGACAAAGGAAAGAATAGCTCCTCCTCCAGTAGAGCGCCCAACCTCGGCACCACAGAAAGGGGCTCGGGACTCCTCTCCACTGGAAGATGTCGCCTCTCAAGTCGAAGACGGACTGTTTCGTATGCGCTATGTCTTTGCTTTGGTTGCCGGTGTGAAAGCATTAAAAATCTTCTTTGCTGCCAGTGCGGGATAGACAGCGTATCGCCGGTATCTACCCTGGTTATCTCGGAAAAGTCCAGATTCTCCTTCTTCTAGTGCCTATTGCGGGACGTCTCTTTTCTCTTGACGATCGTTGTTGTCCGCGGTAATAGCAGGAGAGAAAGGAGATGCATCATGGGACGGCCCCTCATTATCGCTGCCGCGCAACTAGGTCCAAGCTCTCCCAGTAAGGAACAGACAGTTCTTCGCATGGTCAGGTTGCTGGAAGACGCAGGCCAGCAGGGAGTCGAACTGTTGGTTTTCCCTGAATTATCGCTGACGCCATACTTTGCTACAAAAGTGCACGCCTCAGTCGATCCCTTCTTTGAAAAGTCACTTCCGTCCCCAGTCACACAACCACTCTTTGCTGCTGCGTGTCGCACCCGACTTTTTCTCGTGCTTCCCTACGCTGAGCTTGATAACGGCAAATACTACAACAGCGCAGTAGTCATTGCGCCTGACGGCACGATCCTTGGCAAGTATAGAAAGATGCACATTCCCGGATCGATCGAGCCGCGGTGGGAAGGCGTGAATATTCTTGAAAAACGCTATTTCTCCAACGGAAACTTGGGCTTTCCGGTTGTTACTCTCCCGACAACTCGCATCGGTACATGTATCTGTTATGATCGGCGCTTCTCCGAGAGCTATCGTGCCTTAGCCTTACAGGGAGCAGAACTCCTGTGTGTCCCGTACAATACCCCAACCTTTCGCCAGTCACGAGAAGTTGGGCAAGAAACCTCGGAGATTCTTCTCCGTGCAGGGGCGATGGAAAATCAGGTTTTAGTCATTGCTGTCGGGAAAGCTGGCGTTGAAGACGGTGCAGAATACATTGGGGGAAGTGTCATCATTGCCCCAACCGGCAAGATAGTGGCAAAGGCACAGACCGAAGACGACGAACTGATTGTTGCACGGATCGACCTTGATGATGTCACCGCACTCAGAACACAGTGGAATTTTCTCGACGATCGACGGCCCGAAGAGTATCAACAAATTGTTATAAAATGAAGAAATCAAGCCGCAGGCCGCGTTTGCTGCCCATTTCTCCTATCCATTCTCAAGCACTCAAGTTCCCTTGCGCTTAGCCGATGCTTCTCCTCTAAGAACAAGGTTTCAGCAGTACGCTGACCTTAAGAGAGGAGTTTATGGCCAAACCACTGTTAAGCAACGACCTCTGGGAAGAACTTGCTGCGTTGCTTCCGCCCCCAAAACCACGAAGATTCAGTTTTCCTGGGCGCAAACCAGTCGACAACCGGAAAGTGTTTACAGGGATTCTCTTTGTTCTCAAAAGCGGTATCCCGTGGGAGGCGTTACCGCGAGAGATGGGGTGTGGTTCTGGTATGACATGTTGGCGACGGTTGTATGAATGGCAGAAAGTCGGCTGCTGGCCCGTAGTTGCCAAGGTGTTAATCGCCAAGCTGCCAGAGGCAGACAAAATCGACTGGTCTCGAGCAACCGTAGGGCGTTCCACGTCCGCCACGCCGCCCCAACAACCAGCCGAGACTATACCGCAACTTGTGGAAGAAGCGCAGCCACTCCCGTTACCGGAAGTGCCGCTGGAACCTCTTCCTCTTCTAGAACTCTATGCTGCATAGCGTTCTGCCTTCGTAGGTCTCCAGCCTCGCTCAGCGGTCGCTGGTTGCTCACGTGACATGGGGGCAGAAGCGGCGCAATAACTCGCGTCGCTCTCCCCTCCGTCGAAGAGTACGCTCCGTAAGGGGCGCGCCCTCAAAAGTTCCTCGCCTCACATTTTGAGATTCAGCACATGGTGTGAGATGACCAAGCTGTCTTATTCGTGGTGGTTGTCGGCTCACTATTGTTACTCTGAGCCCCCGAGGGTGCAGCAATTTCATCTTCTCAGCAGCACCAAAGCATGCCATCATTTTTACTCTCCCCCCTATAAGACCCCATAGACAATACTGTTCGGCCCGATTTTTGCCGGAGGTCGTTCCCTTAAGACTTTTGGACTTTTTCGCCTCTATTTTCACCCGCAACGGAGACACAGGGAGAAACTGCGGTACGCAGGCCAAAACTCTTAAGAATTGCTAGTTTCTCTCTGAACGGGCAATTTTTGTGCCGAACAGTATTGGGAGAGGGCTAGGGTGAGGGGAGTCAAAAAGCCTCTTTCTCCCTCATTCCCCTCATCCTGACCTTCTCCCCCTCGGGGAGAAGGGACCCACAAGTGTCGCTCTGGTAGTAACAATCCTTACGTTGTGACTGATGTACACTCATTCGCCGCGCTGCGGCTGAGCAGTTACGGGTAGGCAGACTGTATCCGCCATCGCCAACTTCACAATCTGTTATAGCGTATCTATAGGTCTCCTAAATCATTTGTGCCGAAGGTAACAGATTTCCTTGGAGAGACGCCCCGGCGGGGCGTCTCTACGCTAATTGGAGACGATGACTTACTCCACATTTCAAGTAGGAGTCCTATATAGGTCCTATTTTACCGTATATTTCGGGATTTTTTCTGTTTTTCTTTCTATCCGAACCGATCCGAACCGAAACCCGAACCGTATTGAACAAATATCCTCTTTACAGGGCGGACAATTCTTTTTGATTCTTTTTAGAAATCAGGAAAATCCCTACAATCACAGAAAAAATAAACCCAATTTCTGACCGGGCACTGTCCGGAGTGGGTATCCCCAGCACGACTGTCCTTTTCGGTTGAACGAAGTGAGGAGTTATGACACCGACAGCAATCCAGGCGAACCAATCCTTCTCGACATGGTTACAGACCCGGTCCGGACGGTTCCTCGTGCAGAGCTTAGTCGTTCTGCTCACGATCCAAGGCTGGCCACTCCAAGAACTCAGTCGTCACTATCGCTGGCAACTGCCCGTGTCGTTGGCATGGCTCACGCCGGTGAGTACCGCGATAGTCCAGTGGATCGGGCAACAGGGTGCCGCGGCATCCAATGCCGCCCGCATCTTTACGATTGATCCGTCCTGTGCTGGTCCCGGCGATACCGTGCGGATTACCGGTAACGGCTTTGGGGCGCAGAACATGCTGATCTACGTGGGTGGACAAGAAACCAGTCCCGGCGTCATTACCGGGGGCGCCCAAGCTCAAGTCATCAGCGCCTTTGGCAACCGGGCGACGTTTATCGTGCCGGCAACGGCCACCCCCGGCGTGAGTATTGTCTGGGCCGTGAATCCCGGCGACCACGCCGGCTCGATCGCGTTCAGAGTGAAAACCACAGAGATCTGTGGGGACAACATTGATCAAGACTGTTCGGGAGTAGCGGACGATCCGCAGCTGTGTACCTCCGTCAATCATCCCCCGATCGCCACTGCGGGACCAGACCAAACGCTCCCCGTCGGGCAGACCGTCCACCTCGATGGCACGGCGTCGACCGATCCCGACGGCCAGCTCCTGACCTTTGCCTGGACCGTGCTCAACACACCGGCCGCCAGCACGGCCACACTCACGGGCGCGACGACGACGACGCCCAGCTTCACGATCGACAAGGCTGGGAATTATACCATCCAGCTCACGGTCAGTGATGGGAGTCTCAGTAGTACCGATACGGTGACAATCTCGACCAGCAACAGTGCGCC
>JAYVFX010000153.1:0-5408 GCA_043772795.1 Deltaproteobacteria bacterium | reverse complement strand
CGATTCTCCCGTACCGCGACCATCAAAGCTGTCCAGCCACGCTCGTCTTTGGCATTGACTGGAGCGCGGGCCGCCAAAAGAAGCTCGACCTTGCGCATATTATTTGTAGCAACAGCGCGAAAAAGTGCTTCGCGAGTTGGTAGCGCGTTCACTCGGGCGAGGGGAGCGTTGGTTTTATCTGCGTTGCGCTGATGCGGTGGCGTTTGGAGGTGGTCGGGATATTGAAGAGGCTGTCCCCTCATTTGACTCGGTCTCAGAGGAGATGAGGCAGGCGCGGAGACTACTAGTAGAGGTTGTGGCGGTTTTGCTTCTTGAAATATCACTGACTGTGTTGGCGTGTGAGGGTGGGCATTGCTCTGAGTCTGCACAGTCGCAGTTGAGAGCGAGGGCTCGAGCTTGACTGAAACGGAAGGTTCCTTGGCCGTTTGCAGAGGTGCTGGTAACTCGATGGGTGAGACTAATTGGTTACTGTTGGGGGTCTCTTGGTTTGTATGAACTGGAGATGGAGATAAAGACACTTGGTATTCGAGAGGAAGAATCGCGGACCCTACAGGAGGTATCACCGGAGATGTTGACGCTGTCGGGACTGGTGCTTTTTGGGCCGTTGAGAAAGATGGGAACAGGGGTTGTTGGCCTGAAGAGATCCACGCGAAGAAAATGCCTACGCTCGTCCACACGACGTTGGAGAGCCAGTGGCGGCTGTGTAACTGCGATCTTCCGTCCGGTTGTTGCACCACCGGGCTACTTGTGGGGGTCTCTTTTTCTTTGTCGTCCCTAGCCTCGTTGCTCAGGAGGAGATTCTTGGCTACCTCTTCAATCAGATCGACGGAAACGGTTTGGCTACCGGCCATATATGCTGCAATCAGGGCATTATCGCAAATAACATTAATTAACCGAGGAATCTGTTGTGAGTAATCGGCGATTCTCTGGATCGATTCTGAAGTAAACAAGGCAGGACGGTCATAGCCAGCAATACAGAGCCGGTGGAGAATAAACGATTTCACTGCATTGCGGCTCAACGGTTCGAGTTGACAGTGAACAGTAATGTACTGCTGGAGGTGCTGAAGATCTGGGTGAGCGAGCTTAGTCTCTAGCGGTAGCTGTCCGGCCAGGAGAATTTGTAGCAGTTTTCCGTTCGGGCCCTTCAAATGCAGTAATAGACGGAGTCGATCCAGTGTGTCTTTGTGTAAATTCTGCGCTTCGTCGATGCATAATATTACTCTCGCTCTCCGCTCAGTCGAGGTTCGTAGATGTTCTTGAATTTTCAGGACCTTAGTAAACGGATCATTACTCGATGGGGTGATGGCGAACTGGTCACAGAGATAGGTTAAAATGTCAGCGAACGTCAGCACCGAAAAGGGTAGGGAGATAATCCAGGCGTGAGGTTCCAATGAATTGACAATACGGCGTAAGAGCGTTGTCTTGCCAGTTCCGGGCTCCCCGGTTAGCAGGACCAGACCGTTGTGTTCTCGAAGTGCTGTAATGATACTTTTTTCCGCATTTCGTGTCGCAGGTGTTGGATAGAAGAAATGGAGATCATTGGTATGCGGAAACGGAAGTTCACGAAGACCAAAGAAGATTGTATACATGATCGAATCCTACGAATTGGTTTGAAGCGTGAACCTATTACGAACGTGAGATCCTTAGTACGACTATGCAGTTTGGTCTGCTTTTGCCGGTAGGCGACGTAGGAATGGCTTGCAACACCAGGCTGCGAAAACTACGACAACAAGAGAGGTTTTTCTGTCTCGTCATTGGGGAGACAATGCTCGCTTCTTATAACCTCAGGCCCCCGTGCTTAGGTCAAGTCCTATTCTTGCCGAAAGAAAAGATCATTTCTCCCTGTGATTGATCAAGTCCGAGTATACGAATCGTGTTTATTATACAGGTAAATATGTAAATTGGGAAACTGTCTACCGGGACGTTTGAGGTAGAAAAATGGGAGAAGGAGGAGTGGTAGACGTAGGGGTTGTGTTACTTGTGGTCCAAGAGATTCTGGGACTTCTTCTTCAATAGTCGTTGGTCACTCCTTTGCTGCGCGCGAACCGACTCCGGAAGTAAAAATTGTGGGAAGAATGAAAGTGCTTGTCTCGTTCTTTCGATCACGGTAGGAAGTGTCGCTGCGAAGCGTTCCGTCGGGATCTGTTTCCCTACTGTGAGACCTGCCAGTAATATTATCGCGGATAAGCCGATGGTGATGAACGCTTGTCCAAAGAGGAGAACTCGGTGCCGGATATGAAGGATCTCTGGGCTGCGGAAAAAATTTTCTGCTGACCGTTCTTCCGTAGTGGTACGTGGCCGAGCCAAAGCTCGTGGCCTCGGCGTAGGCTCTCTATCTAGAGTACAGAGTAATTTTGCTGCAAGCTCTTCGACGACTTCTGATTCAACAACCTTTTGTCCACGTGCATACGCAGCCATAAGCGCTCGATCGCAGAGCTCATTAATCCGCGCAGGAATGGCTTGTGAGCAATGGGCAATGCGCTCGATTGCTTCTGGAGTAAAGAGATACTGACGGAGCCCGCGAGACGAACGATATCGCTCGTGGATGAACACGCGAACTTCTTCGGCACCCAACGGAGTGAGCCAGCAACGCACGGCCACTCGTTCTTGGATGTGGCGTAGCTCAGATGTCACCAATTTTGTTTCCAAGTCTGGGCGACCAATCAAGACGATTTGTAATAGCGGTCCAGCTGCACTGTTGAGGTCCAACAACGAGGAGAGGTGCCCAAGCACGTCGCTCTCAAGTGCATGAGCGTTGTCGATAACAAGAACCGTGGTTCCTCCCTGATACGTCCATAGGCAGAGATGTTCAGCGATCGTCTCCAGTTTGTGAGGGACTTCACTGTCGCAAAGTGAAAGAGCAAGTGGATAGTCGAAGGCAGTGAGTAGTTCACTGAATGTCGAGGGGGTGGAAGGGCAGTGACAGATGCGGATCTGTTCTTCTATTGCCGTGCTCACGAGACGCATAAGGGCAGTCTTTCCTGTTCCAGCCTCGCCAGTGAGGAGGATCAAACCCTTGCGTTCACGTAGACCATTACTCAGAGACCGGTACGCTGCGTCATAGACCGCATTGGTGTAGAAGAAATGCGGGCGGTCAACGCTCCGACCTATTGCTATGTGGTGACTAGAAGAGAGTTCGGTCATCTCTGTTTCTCGAACTTTTTACTGCTAAAATCCATTCTCTTAGTCTAACTGCAAAAGATCTTTTGACCAAATGTCCTTGTTGGACTGTGGATTCTCTACGGTTACGTATGTCAGGGTAGATCTTCTAGGGATATGGGGGTCTATCGTCGGGACGAAAATACCTGCCTTCGTGACGGATGTCTATCGGCCTTTTGGGAGAACCACTAGTCCGTCCTAAGGGGGGAAATTCCCTGGTTCGCTCAGCTGTGAAGATCTCGTGGAATGAGGAGGAAATTCCACGAGATCTTCTTGACAGAAGGATGTGCGGATGGTTACTATGCGTCAATAATACGTAAAGGGGATCGTGGAGAAACTATGGAGTCTGTATACGGCGGAGAGAAAACCGCTCAGGAGCTTTATTCGCATCTTTCTCGACTCGACAGTGGGTATACCGTCGAGGCCTGCAGCGCTTACGTGAATCTGATTCGTGAGATCCATACCCTCAAGCGCGAGCGTCGTGCGGTAATCCTCGCGCATAACTACCAGCGTCCGGAGATTTTCGAGGTCGCGGACTTCATTGGTGACTCGCTCGAACTCGCTCGGGAAGCCAAGAAAGTCCAATCTGATGTGATCGTCTTTTGCGGCGTGCACTTCATGGCGGAGACGGCAAAGGTCGTGAATCCTGAGCGTACCGTCCTCTTGCCGGACTCGCGGGCGGGATGCTCGCTCTCGGATAGTATCACTGCCGAAGCGCTGGCCGAACGTAAACAGGAACTGCGTAAAGTCTATCCAGATTTACAAGTTGTTTGCTATGTCAACACCAGCGCAGAGGTGAAGGCCGAATCGGACGCGTGTTGTACCTCTGCGAATGCCGTAGAGATTGTGGAGAAACTTGACAGCCAACATATCTTGTTTGTTCCAGATGAAAATCTGGCACGGTATGTCCAAAGCCAGACGAAAAAAACTATCATTGCGTGGGAAGGGAACTGTTACGTCCATCATCAGATTACCCCAGAGCAAATTCTTGCCGTGCGACAAAAACTTCCGCACGTCAAAGTGCTCGTACACCCCGAATGTCGTGAGGACGTGATCAAGCTAGCGGATGCGGCCCTGTCGACCAGTGCCATGATGCGCTATGCCAAGCAGAGCCCGGCACAGGAATTTCTCATTGTCACAGAATGTGGACTCTCCGATCGCCTGCTCTTAGAGGTGCCGGAGAAGAAGTTTTATAAAAGCTGTAAGTTGTGCGCCTATATGAAAATGATTACGCTTGAGAGTGTTCGCGATGCACTGCGGAATTTGCGACACGAGATCACGTTACCGGAAGCGGTTCGTGCCGGCGCCGAGCGTTCGCTCAACCGCATGCTGGCGCTGAGCGCGTGAGTGCGATGCGGTGGAAAATCGCCCGACCAACATGCTGAGAGTAGACAGGAATAATCAACCTCACGAACGGCAATCTCCTCGTGTTGCGGTTGACGCCGTCCTCTTCACGATTAGTGAAAAAACTCTGCGGACCCTCCTGGTCAAGATCAAACACGGACCGTTTGTTGGCCAGTGGGCATTTCCTGGGGGACTGGTCCATGCGGGAGAAGAGCTTGATGAAGCGGCGCGACGCGAGCTGTGCGAAAAAACCGGCGTATCCGATCTCTATCTCGAACAACTGTATACTTTTGGTGAGGCCCACCGCGATCCTACTGCTCATACCGTAGCGGTCGCGTATTTTGCCCTGGTCCCGCCATTTGGGGATACCCTTTCGCGTGGAGAAAAATATGCTGACGTGCGGTGGGTTCCGGTCCACGCGTTACCACCACTCGCGTACGATCACAATGCTATTGCGAACTATGCGCTGCAGCGTTTGCGCGCCAAGTTAAGCTATACCAACATCGTATATAGTCTCCTGCCGGCTGAGTTCACGCTCGCCGATCTGCAAGATCTCTACGAAGTGATTCTGCCCCAACCGTTAGACCGGCGCAATTTTCGGCGCAAGATTCTTGCCCTCGGGCTTCTGCAGGCGCTTCCGAAGACCCGACGTGGGGCGCATCGCCCGGCGACACTCTACGCGTTTACGCAGCGGTTGCCGATGAATGTCGCAGTCTTGTAATGGCCAGGAACGGGCGCTTGTGCTAAAGGTAATTAAGAAAGGATACCGTGCTCATGTGGAAAATGGTGACCCTCGCTGTCGTAACTGGTCTGTGGTTGACAACCGTCCTGCAGGCCGAACCAACGAAAAAGGCTGCTCCGGCTAAGAAAACGCCGTCTACGTCACCGCAGACTCAATCGCCAGC
>JAYVFX010000152.1:0-3015 GCA_043772795.1 Deltaproteobacteria bacterium | reverse complement strand
GGTAGGAACCGCCGCGGTTTCAACCTTCTTCGATGGCTCTTCGACCTTCGGCTCGGCTGGTTTCGTCGCCTTCTCCTTTGCAGGCTTGTCCGCCCCGACAAAGTCGCGCATCTCTTGCATCACGGCCGCGTATGCCCCTTCGAATTGAATCCGCATCGTGAGTACCTCCAAAAATGTAATAGGGGAATGTCAACGTGTAGGCAAATAATAGCATGGTCGTTCACAATTTGTCAAGAACTATTTTTAGTTGTTGACATTTTGTGAACGACCATGCTATTATTTGCCTATGAAAAAAATCATCGAACCGGTCAAAGGCAAGCAGTTCATGTTCAGTATGCGCGAGGCCCCTCGCCGCGCTGAGAAATGCGTCTGGGGGCGACGGGCTGCGCTCTTGGTGAAACGACTCATAAAGGAGGGTGTGTAATGGAGAAGGCTCGTAGTTATAATTTGGGGAACATGAGCGTGGTGCATGCGAAGGACTACGACGAACTCTATAGGTGCTGGGAAATCCAGAAGAACTCGCTGGGTGCCCTGCGGGGTATGCTCGACACTAGTTACCAGATGGACTTGAAGCGTCTCGCTCGGATCGAGGAGTTGGCAGCGCGAGTCACGCAACTGGCCGCCGACAACCACTGGCTCGCGACCACGGCAGACGCCGAAGCCATCAAGTGCCGGCGGGCCGAGGAGCAGCTTCGCTATGTGAAGGGCCTGGACGTGCAGGACCTCGCGAGGCAGCGCGACGAACTCGTGCGAGAGCGCGACAATGAACGGCGTGCTGTTGCGAGACTGACTCAGTGGAACGCGCAGAAGACGGAGATGCTCCACGACATCAGAAAGGTACTCGATCGATGATACCCCCTACCACGTTGCGTGCCTATTTGAAGGAAGAACGCGGCAGGACCACGGCGCTGGCAGAAGCGTTGAACGTGTCGATCGCCATCGTCTCGATGTGGGCGAATGGCCAGCGGCGCGTGCCGGCGGAGATGTGCGGACGAATCTTGAAGGCGACCGGTGTGCCGTTGCATGCCCTGCGAAAGGATCTGTTTAAGAAAAGTTCTTGACTTCTTGCTCCTACGCGAGTATAATTCTCGCCTTCTGGTCGGCCGATTGTTCAGTTCCACGTTGACTCGCCCTCCGCGTGGCACGCCTCTCACGAGGGCAATCGGCCGACCTCCTTTATTTTCAGTGAAATAATTGGAGGAGGCTTCTCATGAAATCCACACAGGTCCACGACGCGACGTTCCTCATTCAAGAAACCCAGGTGACACTCCATCGCGTTGACTACAAGACCGAAGCGGTCATCAGTTGGGTGCTGCTCGGCGTGATCCTCACCGTGTGTCTGATGCTGAGCGGCTGTATCATCTACGATTCGAGCCCACGAGTGAATGCGCATGCAACCGACTGCGAGGTGCTTCGGGAGACATACCTGTCGATCCGCGAAAACGGGAATGTGCTGTACCGTATCGCAACGACCAATGAAGAGCGAGCTGCTGCACAACAGCATGTCGATCGAGCCAACCGATACCTGCTGAAGTTGAAGACCGAACCGCCGTGTTCGGATCACTAAACCAAGGAGGGCGAGCATGAACTACAACGAACTCAAAGCACGACAACGGCGCGCACAGGCGCGCAAATATACCACGATCATGGATGATTTTGAGGAGGAGCCGTGGGAGTGGACGCCGCTTGGCCTGCTGGTTCTCGTGGTCGTCGCTCTCGTCTATGCCTTTCTAGGATTGTAGGACATGAAACACATTGACGCGCGCGACCAGCGGTACGAACTGATCGAAGAGATCACAGCGGGAGCGGTGATGATGCTGCTCTTATTCGCCATGTTGATGGCGATCTTTAACTAAGGAGGATGAGATGCGTAAGGTATTGCTCAGTGTCGTGCTCAGTATGATGGCGTTGGGGTTGCTGACCGCGTGTGGCAAGGGCTATATCGTGACGACCGAGAAGGATCACAACGGTGGCACCCACAAGGTGGTTCATAGTAGCGCCGTAGATAATTCCAACTGGCATTGGCTGTTTGGCAGCGATCTCACCGTCGAGATGGCGCTCCTCTGTACGCCCGAGGCGATCAATTGGAAAGGCGATCTCGACAAAGAGCAATGCTCAGGGCAACACAACCATCTCACCGGCGCGGATAGGGGCATGACCCATTACGTCCGCACGGTGCATGCCAGCGACACGATCATCAAGAAGGCGGTGAGCGGGCTCTGGGCGCTCTTGTTCTTCATTCCCAACCTCGTCGGCAGCCACGGCGACCAGAACGTGACGCAGACTGGAGCCACCACGATCAACACGCATCCGCATTTTATCGGGAAGCCATGAACGACACGCAGGCGCGGACGAAGGAGGTCGAGTATGAGCGGTTATTTACACTTTAAGAAAACTGGTGTTAAGGCCATTGATACAATTGCTGACGCACTAGAGAGCGCGGGTAATTCATATCACAACACCGATATGTGGGCTGAAACTATGGACTGGTTGACCCCACCACAAAGCCACAAAGAAATAATCCAAAAAGCACTTGATGCCGCCGCCCTCTCCTCCCCTGCGCCAGTAGAGGCAAACGGGTGTCCATCGTGTGCCGCCGTAGGGGCGACGTGGATTGATGCTTGCGATAACCCGATCCATATTCATCAAGCGAATGCCTATATTCACACGCTGGAAGACAAGATTGCCTCTATACCCCCCGCGCCAGTGTGGAACAGGAAAAAGCCGAACGACACGCCGGCGCGGGAGAAGGCCCGGCAGGAGATCGGGGTATTCGCGAAGGAATTTTCCGAGTGGGCGGATCTTGAACCTCTAGACGCGAGCGAGCTACAGATACGATTAGAGGAATTCATGATGATGAAATTCGTTGAGGCGATCCAACAGATCAAGGAGCGTGAATGCTGGACGGTGCAGCCATGAACCGGTCAGTCACTGTCGTACTCCTTACACTCACCCTCTGTCTCCTCGTCCAGGTGGGGATGACCGTCCATCACAGTATCCTTCTGACCGCCCTCG
>JAYVFX010000151.1:0-2082 GCA_043772795.1 Deltaproteobacteria bacterium | reverse complement strand
GGTCCACCGAGAGGGAACGAAATCAGCGTCGTCGCCTGGGCGCGCCGATTCTGCCTCGACCGTAAATAATTTTGATTGGAGTGATGTGAAATTGGCCGCTGGATTCTCCTGCGGCAACATTTTGGCGAAGAGTTCGACAAATTCATCCGTCAACTTATCACTGATAAAATTATCAAAGCCTGCCGCATTGAAGGTCACGCCTTGGCCGAAGAGTCCTGGGCACAAGCGCAGGGCGAGCGCCGCGAGGTGTCCGCCGAGAGAATGGCCGGTGACTGTAATGGTGTCGCTCGCAGACAGGACACCCAGCCCATCCTTACGAGTCGTTGGTTCAAGCCAGATGTTAAATTGATTGAATCGGGACGTAATGAATCGAGCATCGGGCGGCTGAGATCCCAAAAACGCTTCAACGCGCAAGGTAAATTGGTTAGTCGTACTCCCCACCGGGGTCTTCAACAGCAACACATATTTGATCAGGCTTACCGCTTGATGGAGCGCTAGACCATAGAGAGGGATCTCATAGAGATCAGTCGACAGCAAATCTATAGGGAACCGACTGGTGTCAGTTTCTGTGCCACGGATCGCCAGAATCTTTTCGTTGCTATTGCCTTTTACAAAGACGTTCGCCGCGAAACCCGACGGATCGTTCGGCACGAAGCCATTGGTGGTGGGGATGTACCATTGGTCATCTCGAACTATCTGCGTTGCCAGGTCTTCGGGAACCCGAAAGCCTTCGACAGCACCTCTAATTCGTGGTCGCGGATCGGATTGCGTTCCGATGCTCGCTTTCTCACCCCACTTGATGTAACTGAGGTTCGCAAACACCGAGTATTTGAAATAGTCGCTCAGGTTCATGAGACTTATCCTTATTTCACATGGATGGGCTTAAGAATTTTTTTGATGAAATCGTCAGTATTGCCTGGCGACCCAATACGTGGATCATCGCTTGGAGAGCGACAGCGCGGCGGTGTGAACGTTAGACCGGTGACCCCCAAAAAAATACCGTCCGCCCAACCAGGGAATATCGTGAAGGACGATTGTTCTCCGAGAATCTCCATATTGGTACGGTCTCGAACAAGCTCAGTGTCTTGACCCACACCGAAGGCCGCCGATTTGAATTCATTCGCATATTCGTATCGGCTGGTCGGAGCAGCTATACGTTCTTCAATCGCCTTGCCCGCTTCCATCGTTAATCGATAGTAGGCACCGACATGGGACTCAACGTATTTGAAACCGTACGAACTCCAACCCACCATCCCGAAGCCACCCAGAAACCCATCCGTTTCGACAACCTTGAAAACTTTCGTACCCGTCTGTTCGTGACATAGACGTTGGGCATTGACTGCGATGACTAACACATCGCCGTAGGCGATGAGCCAGCACAGTCCACACAAGGCCGCGGTGGCCGTTACCCGCGCACGAGTCGACTGCCAACGTTTTGTGATCACCTTACGGTAGAGCAAAGGGACGATGATGACTAACAAGAACACCATCACCGTCAGGGCGCCGAGATTGGAAAAAAATATAATTCCAGAGCGGAAGCGGGCTGTTGCTCATGACATTAACTCCGTGGGGGTGTTAGGCACCGCATTGAATAGTGAGTAAAATCTATATCGAGGTGCGAGAACGTACTTTGTGGTAGGCGTATTGGTCATTGAAGCCCCGCGCATGATGTCAGGTTCTGTTTTACTAAGAGACCGATGTCGTACTGAACGATGGCGCGGGTTCCATCACGGCGCCCCTTCAATACGGAAAGTGCATCCTGCGTTTCTCGTGCGCGGCGCGCCAACATCTTCCCACCCATATTCATAGTTCCCAATATGACCGAGCCGGATTGAAGGGGCGGCCATCACCTTGTAACCCGCCCGCCGTGCCCGCTCTGAAAAACTGAAATCTTCAGGCAAATACCATTTTGCATCGGGCGGCGCCTCTTGAGTATTTTCGTCTGGAATAATCATCGGCAGGAAATACGGCACCACGGGCTTGGTGAATACTCCACCGGCTAAAGCCGGTGGCTTCGGGTTACGGCTAGAAGCCGGATTGATCGGCCATTCGGCCGATTACACCACCGTGAAGTCATCGTCC
>JAYVFX010000150.1:0-7797 GCA_043772795.1 Deltaproteobacteria bacterium | reverse complement strand
GGCTTCATTTTATTTGAACCGGGGGGAGTTACAGACAGCGCATGAGCTGGCGGAGCAGATGATGCGTCTGGCCCAGAGCGTCCAAGACGAGTATCTCCTCTCGCTGGCTCACATGGCACTAGGGTGGACCTTGTATTACCTTGGAAAGTTGATCTCGGCTCGGCCACACTTGGAGCAGGCGATTGCGCTGTATGACCCCCAGAGGCACCCTCGCTCCACCTTTTTTACGCAGGACCCGAGGCTGGATTGTCTCTCCGTTGCATCCTGGACCCTGTGGTATCTGGGCTATCCAGACCAGGGCCTGAAGCGGAGCCATGAGGCAATGACCTTGGCCGCAGGGCTGTCTCATCCATTTACTCTGGCATGTGCCTTGGTGTGGGCTGCCCGGTTCCATCTTCTCCGTCGGGAGGGACAGCTAGCCCGAGAACGGGCAGGGGCAGTGCTTACCCTGTCAACCGAGCAGGGGTTTCCGCAATGGGTGGCGTGGGGGACTATCGTGCGGGGCTGGGCGCTGGCCGAGCAAGGCCAGGTGAAAGAGGGCATAGCCCAGATACAGCAGGGTCTGGTTGCCTTACGGGACATGGGGACAGAGCTGAACAGGCCGTGGGTACTTGCTTGGCTGGCCGAGGCGTATGGAAAAGTGGGACAGGTAGAGGAAGGGTTGGCCGTGCTGGCTGAGGCGCTGGAGGTGGTGAACAAAACTGGGGAGCGGGTGAACGAGGCAGAGCTATATCGGCTGAAAGGGGAGCTGACGCTGCAAAAGTCGTCAGTTGTCAGTCATCAGTTGTCAGTTACCGATCCCCGCCCGCTGACCCCCGACCCCCAAGGCGAAGCCGAAGCATGTTTTCTCAAGGCTATTGAAATTGCTCGCCAGCAGCAAGCGAAGTCCTGGGAGCTGCGGGCAGTGACGAGCTTGAGCCGGCTGTGGCAACAGCAAGGCAAGAAGGAAGACGCTCACCATATGTTAGCTGAGATCTACAATTGGTTCACCGAGGGGTTTGACACGAAAGATTTGCAAGAGGCCAAGGCATTGTTGCAAGAATTGCCTTGAAACAAGGAGTGCACGACTCACGGCTGTTATGTTGACAAGCGAAAAGGAGGTGATGTCATTTGAGGGTATAGAGCGATCTTGTTAATCCAGGCGTGAACACAGAGAGGACAAGAAAACCTGAACCTGAAACCACCAAAAGGAGAAAACTTATGCCTAAGAAAAAATTCATTACCCATTGCACCAAACTCTCTGTTCGAGTAATCAGCGCGCTTGCCCTTGCAGGACCAATACTCTTGTTGGGAGGGAGCGAGGCCCTGGCCCATAAGTGCAAGCCTGTTCACGGGCAATTTATCAATCAAGTGGTTGTTCCGACCGGTCCCACCTGCACGTCTCCCGTTGCTATTAATACCTGCGTTAGTGGCAGGGCCATCGGCGTTCTCAAAGGAGATTTTTTGGCTACCATCACCAGCATCACGCCGTCGATAGACACTGCGGTAACGTCAGTGATCTTTGAGACTGCCGACCTTGTTATCCACACGAAAGACGGGGATCTGCACCTGAAGGAGGCCGCCTCCTATAACGCGGACCCCAATGGCCACGGCGACCTAGGCGATGTGGTCACCGTAGTAGGGGGGAGCACCGGGAAATGGGCAGGAGCCACTGGACGCCTGCGTGTTTGGGGCAATCTCACGCCTACTGAGAGTGATGTCAATTACGAAGGTGAAGTCTGCCGTCCACACGAACAGGAATAACCCACCTCGTGACGAAGTGAGCCGTATGGTGGGCAAGCGTGCAGCATTTGCCCACCAACTAGAGCGACACCAGCTAATCATCCCGTGCACGTGACCGCCGCCCGCTGAAGATTTTCTATTTCTACTGACTACTGACTACTGACTACTATTATGGACTTTCGCGCTATCACCCTACAGCTTGATGACATCAACGAAGTCGCGCGTCTCGCCAAGATGGCAGAGGATGCGAACTTCAGCTTGGCGTGGGGAATTGATACTCCGCGCTCGAACGCGTTTATTCACATGGCGGCGATGGCCGCAAACACCAAGAAAATACAGATTGGCTCCGGGATTGCTCGTGCCTTCGTCCGTGGACCACTGCAAACTGCTGCCTCTGCCGTCGATCTTGATCGATTGTCGAACGGACGTATGCTTCTCGGATTAGGAAGTGGTACCCGTAAACAGAATCTCTATGAATTGGGAGTACCGTATGATCACCCGGCATCGCAGATCAAAGAACTGATCCAGATTATTCGCCAGGTGTGGGCATTGAATGGGGAAGGGGATCTCAACTTCCAAGGGAAATTCTATCGCCTCACTGCGCGTGGGTTTACGTTGACCAAACCCCTGCGTCAGGGTCTGCCGATTTATATGGCGGCGGTGAATCCGATCATGTTGCGCGTTGCTGGAGAAGTCGCCGATGGGCTCGCTGGCCATCCCTGTTACTCTGCTCGGTATATGAAAGAGGTCGGTCTTCCGCAGTTGGCGATCGGCTGGGAACGCGCTGGGAAGAGTCGCAAGGATTTTACCATCACTAACTGGTTGATCACCAACATTGCTAAGGACCGGAAGCAAGCGCGGCGAGAGGCTGCGTACCAGATCGGCTTTTATTGCTCGACTCGTTCCTACGGTGGCATACTCGATTATCATGGGTGGCAGAAAGAGAAAGAAGCCATTCGCGTCGCCTTTTTTGAGAAGCGCGATATGGAAGCCGTGGCTGATGCGGTGTCAGACGACATGATCGATCATTTGGCGATTGCTGGTACACCGGACGATTGCCGTAAACAGCTCGAACGCTACCGTGATGTATTGGATTTTCCCACACTCTATACTGCTGGTGTGGGACCGGCGCGTACCGTGCCACAAGAGCGGGTGCGAGAGAACTTAGCGACAATTATTGAGACGTTTGCGCAGTAGGAGGACGTGTGCCCTTTCTTGATGGAGCGATTCCCGAACAACTAAACATCACCGCTTATCTTGCTGATCGTCAAGTTGAGATTGGGCGTGGTGAGCAGGTGGCGTATCTCACTGACGATGGACAGCTAACGTACGCGGCTCTTGTTGCCTTACAGAATCGCTACGGGAACTTGCTAGCGGCGAGCGGTGTGGAAATCGAGAATCGCGTGGCGATGATCCTGTATGATTCGCCAGACCTCATTGCTGCGTTTCTTGGTGCGATGAAAATCGGAGCGGTGCCGGTCGTTTTGAATCCTTACGCACCTCTCGATCTCTATGTGCATTTTCTCAATGACAGCCGGGCAAAAACACTAATCATTGAAGATGCGGTCTGGCAGCATTTAGCGGCAAGGCGTGAACAGTGTCCAGTATTGAAGAACGTTCTTGTTCGTGGTGAGCAGAAAAATCGTGCTAGTGGGCTTGTGTCTCGCCTCAAAAAAACGTCACCAGAGCTAGTGGCGGCTCCAACCCACAAAGATGACATGTGTTACTGGTTGTATACCTCTGGTAGTACCGGTTTGCCCAAGGCTGTTGTCCATCTGCACCACGATCCGTATTCGTGCCTCCAGTTTGCCATCGACTTGTGTCAGATCGATGAACGCTCTGTCTCGTTTTGCTTTAGCAAGATCTTCTTTGCTCTCGGACTGTTTGTGACAGTTTTCCAGCCCTTAGCGACTGGAGCCATGGCCATCATTACCCATCGGCGTCTGACGCCAGTCGAAACTTTTGTCACTTTGCGTGAGTATCGTCCTTCGCATTTCTATTGTATTCCAACATTTCTCAACGCCATGCTGCAAGTGCCAGAAGAGGAAAGTGGCAAGGACTTGAGTTTCCTCTGCTACTGCGCCTGTGGTGGAGAAGTCCTCCCCGCTCGTGTCCATCAGGAATGGCGTGAACGTTTTGGGATTGAGTGGCTCGATGTTATGGGACTGACCGAGACGACGTTCATCGTCTTTGCTAATCGTTCTGGTCAGTCTCGGCCAGGAAGTTCGGGTCAACTGCGGGATGGAGCAGAAGCGCGGATCATTGATGAGGCTGGGCAGAACGTGCCGGTCGGCCAGGAGGGCCATCTGCTCATCAAAGCCGACAGTAACATGCCAGGATATTGGCATAAACAAGAAAAAACCCGCGCGGTACTTGACGGTGAGTGGTTTCGCACCGGAGACCTCTATCGCTGCGACGAAGACGGATACTTCTGGTTTTGTGGCCGCGCCGATGACATGCTAAAAGTATCGGGCATGTGGGTTTCGCCGCTAGAAATCGAAACTGTTTTGATGGAACATGCTGCTGTGTATGAATGTGCAGTTGTCGCACGGCGCGACAACGATGGACTCGATAAAGCTCGGGCGGTGGTGGTGTTGAAGCCAGGGCAGAACGCGGGAGTCTTGCCGGAAATAGAAGAACACCTGCGCGGCAAGTTGCCACGCTACAAGGTCCCGCAGTGGATCGAGCTTGCCGATGCGTTGCCCAAAACCGCGACTGGGAAGATTCAACGCTTCACCTTGCGACAAGCGGACAAAGGGTGAAAAGAGGAAGAGGGGAAACGGGGAAATGGGTAAAAGGGGAAAAGGATAAAGTAGGCTGTAGGCTTCAGGCTTTAGGGCAAAAGAAAACCCCACGTGGGGCGATGCTTTAGCCCACGGCGTAAACTGTGGGAAAGGAAAAACAGGAGGAACACATGGCAACGCGCATTGTTGAGTTCAAAGATGTGAAATCATTAGTTGGCAAAGAACTGGGAGTGTCTGAGTGGCATCTTGTGACCCAAGATGAGATCAACAAGTTTGCTGATGCCACACATGATCATCAGTGGATTCACCTTGACGTTGAGCGGGCGAAAAAAGAATCGCCATTTGGTGGACCGGTGGCGCATGGCTATTACACCTTGTCTCTCGCCCCGCATTTGATGAGCCAAATTTGGGTCGTGAACGGTATCAAGATGGGTGTGAATTACGGGCTGAATAAGTTGCGTTTTCCCTCGCCGGTAATGATCGGCAAACGCGTGCGTGCGCGGGCGACGCTCAATAATGTGGAAGACGTGCAGGGTGGTATCCAGGTGACTGTGGGTATCTCCTTTGAAGTGGAAGGTAGTGACAAACCTGTTTGCGTTGCAGAGGGACTCTACCGTTATTATAACTAAGCGACTGCGCCAGCTCTTTGCTCCTCGTCTGAGCGAAGAGGAATTGCAGGCTGCACTTGTTCGTCTCCGCCAGGGAGCGCCACCGCCAGTGATCTGGCTGTTTGGTAAAGTGCAGTCTGGCAAGACCTCAATCATCCGCGCCTTGACTGGTGCCGAACGTGCACAGATCGGTTCGGGATTTGCCCCGTGTACACGGTGGGCGTCACGTTATGAATTCCCGAACAGCGAATTTCCTTTAGCTGTCTTCCTTGATACCCGTGGCCTTGGGGAAGTGGGCTACAACCCGCAAGAAGATTTTGCCGCGTTTCGTGACCAAGCGCACCTGGTGTTAGTCGTGCTCAAAGCAATGGACATGGCGCTTGAGCAGATCGTGTCAGCCCTTGAAACTATTGTCCGTGATAAGCCAACCTGGCCCCTCGTCGTCGCGCAGACGACGTTGCATCAAGGCTACCCACCTGAGATGCCTGACCATCCGATGCCGTATCCGTTCATGGAGGAGCCGTTATCGTCTCGGGTGCCGAGTGACCTTGCCCGCGCGTTGATGTTTCAGCGGTCATTGTTCGATCGTATTCCGGTCAAACAGTTTGTGCCGATTGATTTTACGCTACCCGAGGATGGCTTTACTGAGCAGTTCTATGGTCGTGAGGCGTTACTGTCCGCATTGGCTGAAGCGCATCCGCATGCAGTGTATCAGACGCTACAGCGATTGCCGCACTTGACCAAAGAACTCAAGAGTTTGCATTTCCGCCAGGCGCAGCCACATATTCTTGCTTATGCGATGCTTGCAGGAGCAGCGGGAGCGACGCCGCTGCCGATTGCTGACCTGCCAGTGATTAGTGCGCTACAGCTCAAGATGTTACACACAGTGGCATCGATCTATCGCCAGCCGATGAAAGTGAAAACGTTTCTGGAGTTAGCTGGAACACTCGGCGTTGGTCTCCTGCTTCGCCAAGGGGCGCGCAGCTTACTCAAGCTCATTCCCGGTTTTGGCAACGCGGTGTCTGGCCTTTATGCCGGCGCGGCAACCTATGCACTCGGTTGCGCACTTTGCTTTTATTACCAGGAAGTCTTCGATGGTCATCTGCCACGGCCTGAACAGATTAAGGCGTTTTACGAAGAGAAGCTGGCGGAAGGAATGAACGTATTGCGGAATGCGGAATGGGGAATGCGGAATGAAAAATCATGATCTCAACGACAATCCGCAATCTGCAATCGTCAATCCGCAATATGGCGGGTGGCATTTGTGGCTGCTAGGCTTTCTGTTCGCCGTTCCGATATTGGTCTTTGGTGTCACTGGTGCACTGTGGCTATACGATCGCGGATGGCTTGGCTGGATGGGACTGGTGTTCTTATGTGTCCAAGCGTTGATACTCGTACTATTCCGACGCTGGAGTAAGACACCTGGAGTAATTCTCCCTCAGCCATCAACGGAACTACCTGCCGATCTTGCGCCTCGGGACGAAGCCGCGTGGAAAATCGTTCAGGAGTATATCGAACGGATCGACCGTGGAGAACTCACCCTCAATTCGACAGACCAGTTCTGGTCGTTGGGGCAAGAGATCCTTACTCGCATTGCCGAGTTCTATCATCCGAACGACAAAGATCCTTTGTTAGCTGTGCAAGTGCCGCTGTTGTTTCGTGCGATTGAAGAAACAGCGCGTGATCTTGCCACGGTAACAGCGGATGTCCCGTTTGCCCATCGTGTTACGATTGGCGATGCCGTTCGTGGGTATCGGCTCCAACAGAAAGTGAAGCCCGCTTACGATGTCTACCGCGCGTTCTATCCCATACTGAACTGGAAAAATGCGCTCTTTCAATGGTTTGTCACTGACCGCTTGTTTGATCTCACTAGAGAGACGCTGAGGCAGTGGATATTCAAGTGGTATGTTGATCGGGTTGGCTATCACGCCATCGAATTATACAGTGGTAAGTTACTTGTCACTCATCGTCTTGCGGGCCAGCTTCCTTTATCAACAGAAAGTGTAACCGTACTGAGCGCAGCGCAGAACCCGTCTGAACCACTCCGAGTCTTGGTTCTTGGACAAGTGAAAGCTGGGAAATCCAGCTTAGTGAATGCGCTGTTTGGCGAGCTGCGCGCTGCGACTGATGTGGTTCCGACGACCGCCCAGATTACGCCTTATGTCCTGGATCGTGCGGACCTTAGTGGAATGGTCATCATTTCAGACATGGGCGGATATGAGGACGCTACTGTTCCGAAGGAACGACTTGAAGACGCATTGGCAGAAGCGCAGCGCTCAGATGTCGTTCTCTTAGTTATTTCGGCAGTGAATGCGGCGAGGGATGCAGACCAGCGTCTGCTCGGACAGATCGAGCAGCATTTTGCCGCTCGACCAGAACTACGTCCACCCCTGGTAATTGTTGTATTGTCACATATTGATCTACTGCGTCCGCTGCGTGAATGGGACCCACCATACAATGTTGCGCTTCCAGATGCAGCCAAAGCACGTACGATTCGAGCAGCGATGAACGCTGTAGCTGCTGATCTTGCCATTGACTCTGAACTTGTGGTGCCAGTCTGCTTACTGCCCGAACGGGTCTACAACGTTGACGAAGCCCTGGTGCCGTTATTGGTCGAAGTCCTTCCTGAAGCCAAGCGGACCTTGCTCCTCCGCAGCCTCAAGACCCTTCGTCAACAAGAACACTGGTCGCTGCTTGGTCGAGA
This sequence comes from Deltaproteobacteria bacterium, assembly GCA_043772795.1. Lineage (GTDB taxonomy): Bacteria > Desulfobacterota > Binatia > Bin18 > Bin18 > VGTJ01. The sequence continues at coordinate 19 of JAYVFX010000150.1, read as the reverse complement.
TCGGAAGAGCACACGTCTG
>JAYVFX010000149.1:0-2727 GCA_043772795.1 Deltaproteobacteria bacterium | reverse complement strand
CCACTGGGGCACTTGATTCGATGCTCAACAAGATCGCCGATTTCTACGATGACGAAGTAGATGGCGCGGTGAATAACCTGACCGCCCTTATGGAACCATTAGTGATTGTGTTCCTCGGCGTGATTATTGGTGGCCTCGTAATTGCCATGTATATGCCGATCTTCAAAATGGGCTCGATTATCAACGGTTAAGGACATGACGGATTCGCAGACCGCTCTGCGCCAGCGCTTCACGTGGTTCCTGCTGCTCCGAATCGGAATCACCACCTGCCTGCTTGGGGCGGTCTTTCTTTCTTACCACCATGGGAGCTTCGCTACTTTCTCTGAGCGAATGCTCCTCGGCGTTATCGTCTTCACAAATCTCGTCTCTCTGACCTCAGGACTCCTACTCGCCCGCGTACGCAATCTTGCCGTATTGGCGTATACTCAGGTATTCTTCGATCCGCTCTTTGTCACAGGAATTATCTTACTCACAGGCGGGATCGAGAGCCCATTCGCCTTTCTCTACCATCTCGCCATTCTCAATGCTGCGATTCTTCTCTTTCGCCGCGGAGCACTTGTTGCAGCGACAATGGCCGCGCTCTGCTACGGTGGTGCAGTTGATTTGCTGTATTATGGTATCTTACCGTACTCAGAGTTCAGCGCTTCAGCCTTCTTGCTCGCGAGTCCGCCCCTAGGCCTTACGTTGACCGTGCGTCTCGCCGCCATTCTTGCCTCCTTCTATGCCATCGCCTTTCTTGGCAGTTATCTCACTCATAAGCTATTTCAAATCGAGAGGCTCTTGGCGGAACGAAACCTCGAATTTGGTCACCTCTCGTCTCTCTATCAAGGAATTATCCAACACCTCGAAAATGGCTTGCTCATCACGAACAACAAGGGCGTTATCGAGTATGCCAATGGTGCGATAGCAGAGATTTGCGGGATGCAGTCACACTCTTTACTCGGGAAAACAGTGACGGACTGCTTCCCTGTACTGCGCGACGCGAAGGCTACCGCGGAGCCATTTGAGTTCACCTTTCGTGGGCAAGAGGATCCTACCGAACGAGTCCTACGTCTGACGTGCTCTCCCCTGAACGATACCTATGGCAAATGTATCGGCATGTTGTACAGCGTACAAGATATTACAGGAGTGAAAACGCTCGAACGCAACCTGCATGAGGCTCAAGAGCTTGAGCATATCGGGCTGCAACAAGATGGCAAGACGGTAGAGACGTTTGCCGGTCTGGTCGGACGTAGCAAAGTCATGAACAAAGTTTACCAGCTCATCACCAAAGTCGCAGACAGCACGAGCACTGTGCTTGTTACCGGCGAGAGTGGTACCGGAAAAGAGCTGGTTGCACGCGCAATTCATGATAAGGGACCGCGTGCAAATCGCCCATTTATCCCGATTAATTGTGGTGCGATTCCAGAGTCACTCATCGAGAGTGAATTTTTTGGACATGTTAAAGGTGCCTTTACCGGTGCAGGCAACAATAGATTGGGACTATTTCGAGAAGCTGACAGTGGCACTCTCTTTCTCGATGAGATTGGCGAACTCCCATTGCCATTACAAGTGAAGCTTCTCCGCGTCCTTCAGGAACGAGAAGTGACGCCAATCGGCAGCAACAAAGGAGTCCATGTCGACGTCCGAGTCATTGCGGCTTCCAATCGCGATCTCGAGGCGGAAGTTGCCGCAGGACGGTTTCGCCAGGACCTCTTTTATCGACTCAACGTAATCTCCATCTCTGTACCACCACTGCGGGACCGTATTGGCGACCTCCCCCTCTTGATCCATCATTTTCTCATCCAGTTCGCTACAGCAGGCGGAAGGGAGCCCCATCAGATTTCTCCACAGGCACTGCGTATTTTGCTCGATCACCACTATCCAGGTAATATTCGCGAGTTGGAGAATATCATCCAACATGCCGTCACAATGGCCGAAGAAGACACCATTCGCAGCAAAGATTTTCCAGAGCATCTACATACGCCAAGTCTTCCCCGGGCAGAGGACCCTCCTAAGGCCGGGGAACAGAATGGCGACAAGCCACAGCCTCCTGCCGACTTCTTCAGTAAAGGAGTCAGTTTAGATGCCGAGCTAGAAGCGTACGAGCAGAACATTCTTCGGGCCGCACTCGAAAAGGCCGGTGGTGTACAGAAGAAGGCCGCCGAGGTCCTGGGGATCAACTATCGTTCCCTCCGTCATCGTCTGCAGAAGTATCATCTATCCTAAAAGACCTTACGAGAAGCAGCATAATGTCATCTGTCCAAAGGGCTCGCGCCAGAAGAACAAACTATGGCACTTAAGATCCCAACTGAGGCCGAGCGACACAGGATTTCGGCAAAGCTAAAAGCGTCGTTTTGATAACTACACGTGTGTATTCGAGCACAAGGACGGTAGATCATTCTCCTATCCTATCCAGGTGCACCATACGGGCGCGGTCTACCCAGAAGGAGGAACTTACGGGGTAGTAAAGTTGGACAGCTTCGGAAACAAGAAACCGGTACGTTCCATATTCTTCCGGTAGGCCGGATCGTTAGCCGCAAGCACGGTTTCCTCAAGACGAGCGCGATACGCCAAAAGACCGATGTAAATAACGGAGATCAGCGCATAGGCTATGCAAACGTTAGACAGTAGTACCCCGATCACTAAGAGCGAATGTCCCATGTATATGGGGTGACGAACATAGCGATATGGTCCCTGCAAAACTACGTCGCGAACCTGAACAAAAACGGCAAATGAACGCCGCAG